>NZ_LJQT01000304.1:12602-41941 GCF_001400515.1 Pseudomonas meliae
GGTCGAACCCCTGTGAACATGCCGGGTCTGTTCCTGTAATTGCTCTCAGGGATAGTTATTTATGTCGGCGCCGCGGCCTTGTTCTACTTGCACGAGGCGGTTATGCCGCCCGTGGTGTCGTTTATCTGATTATTGGTTTGTTCGCAGTACTGGCGGCGCAGGGATCTTCACAGCCTGCCGACAGCCACAGCAGTCTTGAAGTCTTGTTGAGCCAGCCGTTCGGCAGCGTGCTGGTCGGGGTGGTAATTGTCGGTCTACTGGCGTTCGCCGCATGGCGTGTGCTGCAGGCCACGCGTGATGTGGACCATCATGGCCGCGAACTCAAGGGGCTGGTGATTCGTGGCGGTCTTCTGGTGGGCGGCTTTACTTATGGGGCATTGGCGTTTTTCGCGCTGGGCCTGCTGGTCAGTGGGCTCAAGAGCTCCGGTGGCTCATCGGGTGGTGGTCAGGCCAAGGACCTGCTGGCAACCCTTCTGTCCTGGGATCACTCCAACCTGCTGGTCTACGTCGTGGCACTGGTGCCACTGGCGCTGGGCATTGTGCATATCATCAAGGGCTACAAGGCGTCCTTCGAGAAGTATTTCGAGGCTGATGAAGACGTCATGAAATATGTGCGTCCGGTGTCGCGCTTCGGGCTGATCGCCCGCGGCGTGGCGTTTATCGAAATTGCAGTGTTGCTGGCCGTAAGCGGTTCCAGCTATCAGGCCATGCACCCGCCTGGCATGAAGGATGCGCTCAACGGTTTGCAGGATCTGCCGGCCGGTGGTCTGGTGCTACTGATCGTGGCGCTGGGTCTGATCGCGTTTTCGGTATACAGCTTCGCCCAGGCCGCATGGCGCAGGATCAACATGGATGTGCCCGATGCACCGGAGGCGGTAGCGCGTCATTTCCGCTGATCTCCATTCGGGTAGTAAGAGGGCTGCGTGACTCTTCAGGTCAGGCGGCCCTTTTTTCGATAAAAATAATGTGAACCATGCCTCAAGTCGCCTTCCGCCCGGCCGACATTCTCTCTTGAGCTCCGATCATTTTCCGGACTGACGTTCTCTACGCAGGCCCGGATCAGATTCGGCGCAATAAAAATAAAAGAGGATAGCCATGACCATTCTTCAGCGAGTGATCGGTGGGTTTGCCGTGCTGGTTGTGCTGCTGCTCGCCATGGCAGGTATCAGCTACCAAAGCACCCATTCCATAAGCGACCGGATCAGCATCATTACCGGGCAGTCGGCACCCTTGAGCAGGGCGGCGAGCGAGCTTTATGTACATGTGTTGCGCGCCAATCAGGCACTGCTCGGGATTCTGGTCAGCAATGACCCCAAGCAGATTGACGATGGCAAGCAGCCCTTCAACGACAGCATGGCCCGGTTCAATCAGTTGCTGGACAGCACGCCTGCCTACATCGGCGATCGCGCTGAACTGCGCGACAACCTGAATCAGCAGCGTCAGTTGAGCGCTGCTTATGCCGAACAGGCGCAGACTCTGATTGCCAGTCACCGACAGCACGTTTTGCAGTCACTCCAGAGCCGGGTATTGCAGGGCTACAGCAGCAGCCAGGGCGCCCAACTGACCGGTTATCTTCGTGATTACATTGCCCGCGAGCGCAGTGCAGGGGCTGCGGATAACGTGGCCGCAGGTGAAAAGCTGTTGCTGGAAGTCGGCAAATTCTACGAGGGGCTGGCTGCCCACGCGGCGACGCCGGATATCCAGACCTTGCAGCGTGTGCTCAACCTGCAGGATGAGGTAATCAGTACTCGGGCGCGCGAACTCACGGGAGTAGATCCACGCGGCGGTCGTATCGCTGGTGTGATGGTCAACCGCCTGCTCAACGACCTCACCGGCAGTGACGGCGTTTATCAGGCCTACAGGCAGGAGGCGGCGCTCGCCGAGCAGGTTGGTAAACAGCGCCAGGCGGCGGAAACCCGGCTTCAGGCAACACTGGACAAGATCGGCGAGTTCGGTAATCAGTCACTGGCGGTGGCCAACGAGGCCAAGGCGGGTGCGGATTCGACCATCGCCACCAGCCTCAGCCTGCTGCTGATCGCTTGCCTGCTGGCGGTAGTTGCAGCGGCAGTCATCGGTACCTGGGTCGCGTTCAGCCTTCGGCGTCCATTGGCGGCGTTTCGCGAGGTGCTCAAGACCCTCACCAGCGGCGACATGCGGGTGCGTTTCGATGTCAGCCGTCGCGACGAGTTCGGCGAGCTGGGCGGTTACCTCAATGAGTTCACCCAGTCGTTGCAACAGACGTTTCGGCAGTTGATCGGCTCTGCCGACACCCTGGCGTTGACTGCCAGTCAGAACGCCCAGATCAGTGAGCAGACTACCCGCGTGGTCGACGAGCAGAAAGACCGTCTCAATTCTGCCGCGTCGGCCATGAATGAAATGGAAAGCACCGTGGAAGAAGTGGCCCGTCGTGCTCAGGATACGCGTGGCGCGGTGGACAGCACCAGCGAACTGACCAACAAGGTGCAGAAGCGCGTGGCTGAAACCATCGTCAACATTCGTCAGCAGGCTGAACAGGTCAACAAGGCGTCTGCGGTCACCGACGAGCTGCAGAAGTACGGGCAAAACATTGACGGTATTGTCGATGCCATTCGTACCATTGCCGAGCAGACTAACCTGCTGGCGCTCAACGCGGCCATCGAAGCGGCACGCGCTGGCGAGCAGGGCAGGGGCTTTGCGGTGGTGGCCGATGAAGTACGCTCGCTGGCCAGTCGCACCCAGACCTCTACCAGCGAGATTCAGGAAATGATCGGCCAGATGCAGAGCAAGATCCACTCGGCTGTGCAGGTGATGAACGAAAGCCAGATCCAGTCCAATCACTGCGTGACGCTTGCTTCCGGTGCCGACCAGTTGCTGGTGGAAATGGGCGAGGCGGTGGACACGATTCGCGACATGAATATCCAGATCGCAGCTGCCACCGAGCAGCAAAGCGTAACGGTGCAGGAAACCAGTCGCATGGTCACGCACATCAACGATTCTGCCCAGCAGGCCGCCGACGGTGCCGAACAGTCTGCGAGCAGCAGTCAGGACCTGTCGAAAATGGCCAGGGATCAGCGCGAGCTGCTCCATCATTTCAGCGTTTGATGCCCGGGAGTCAGAACATGAAACAGTGGTTATCGATTTCCCTGAGTGCAAGCCTGCTGGTCGCGGGCCTGGCACAGGCGGCCACGCCATTGATCGGCGTGGGTATGGCCAAGTACAACGACAATTTTCAGACCATTCTGCGCCACGGGGTGGAAAAGCAGGTGGCGCTGCTGGATGCCGACATCTTCATGGAGAACGGTCAGGACGACGTCGAGCTGCAGATGCGTCAATTCCGCAATCTGGTTAATTCGAAAGTCGACGCCATCGTTGTCGCGATGGTGAACGGCAAAAGCGCAGCGGAAATGATGCGCCTGGCCAATGAGGCCAAGGTTCCGCTGGTATTCGTCAACCGCAATCCGGAACCGGCCAAGTGGCCTGCGCTGACGGCATTTGTCGGCTCTGACGAACTGGAGTCCGGCACTTTGCAAATGGAAGAGCTGGCCCGTCGTGCCGGTTACAAGGGTAACGTGGTGATTCTGGTGGGTGATCCGAGTAACAAGTCGTCGGTCATGCGCACCGAGGACGTGGAAAAGGTGGTCGCAAAGTACCCGAACATGAAGGTCGTGCAGAAGAAAATCGGCAACTGGGAGCGCAGCCAGGCCGCGACAATCGTGATTGACTGGGTCAAGCAGGGTGTGGACTTCTCTATCGTCGCGGCTAACAACGACGAAATGGCGATCGGTGCGATCATGGGGCTGGAGAAGGCCGGAAAGAATGCCAGGGATTATCTGGTGGGCGGCATCGACGGCACCCCGGACGGCTTGAAGCTGATGGCCGAGGGCAAGATGGCCGTCAGCGTGTTTCAGGATGCGGTCGGCCAGGCCAACGGCGCAGTAGATGCCGCGCTGAGCATGGCGCGTTGCGAAACACTGGCATCTCCGGTCATTTGGGTACCGTTCAAACTCATCACCCCGGAGAATCGCCAGCAGTTCGAATAGGGCCGCGGTGTGGACTGACTGTCTTTCCAGTGAACCGCACGCGGAGCGCTCAGCGTTGTTTCAATTAGCCCGGAAGCTCCATGCTTTCCGGGCACAAGCCCACTCTACGGCATCTCAGGGCTTGTCTATAACGCGCTATAACCGGATATCCTGCGGCCCGCGAATCTGTGCTTCGATGCGTGTGCCGGTCAGGCGCTCTTCGTTGGAGAAACCATCGTAGCTGGCCAGGTCGCCGAAGCTGATGCCAGTGAGTTTTTCGATCTGCAGGACGCTGCGCTGCCAGGTTCTGAGTGGACCGAATACGATCTCCAGCTTACCCAGCTCGCTGCTCTGGTCGATCATGTAGGCACTGGCCGAAGGTTTGCCGTCGTCGCCAAGAAACGCCACGACCTTCCAGAATGCCGAAGGGATCTTGAGGTTGCGGTAGCTGCGGTCGTCTTCGCGCAGCACCGGCCCGCTGAAAACGGTTACCCGGGATTTCCAGCGTCGCGTGTTCTCAAGGATGTAGTCCTCAAGTTCCAGCCATGTCTTCTGATTGAAGGCGGCCATCTGCGGTGAGCAGTTGGTGAAGTGAAAGGTATCGCTGTTGGCCGTTTCGGCTTCCTTGCCCCAATTAGGGTCCTGACGCCTGACCAGATGACCGCGATCCAGCAGATTGTCGGCGTACAGGCTTTCGCCGATCTGCGCCTCGGCAGGCAGCCTGCCATCAAAAGACCACGAATCCTTGCCACGCTTGACCTCGACGCTGCTGGCACCGTCGATATTGACACCGACATACAGAGCAAGACGCCGACTGCGCGACATGGTGATTGAAAAGTGGGTGTAATCGAGGCGATTTTCAGCGTTGTCCAGCGGATAGACATCCGGTGCCAGCTCCGCGCCGGTCGAGGGCCATGGCACGACGAAGTCACCGAGAAAATTCTCGACATACCCCTTACGTTTCCTCAATTCGCTCGCCGGTGTGGTGCGTGGCGATGCAAGAGGTTGCGGTGCAAGCAATTCGGCCGAAGGGAGCAGTGGCTTGAGGTCGGCGAGGCGTGGTCGGTAGGTGAGATCGATAGCGGGCTTTTTGTCAGACACTTGGTTGGCTCCTGCGGTGGGCGTGAGTTCATTACAGTTCACCATAGCCGCGTTACGTTACAGGTCGACGTCAGGCCGGGTAATCGATCGTTCGCGGGCACTCATACAGTAAAAAACTGTAAACGGGTTCAAGTTACGGGTAACAGGCGTCGATAAGCTCTGAATAAGAGCACTCCGCAGTTCATGTTATTTCACTGATCGCAGGGGACATCAGGATGTCGATAAAGCTACGTCTATTGTTGTTGATTGGCACCAGCGTGCTGACGGCTCTGATCATCAGCCTGGTCAACTATGTGGGCAATACCCGCACGGAGACGGCGATGATCGACAGCGAGGTCAGCATGACCGCGCTCAGCAATCATCTGGAAGCCGACATGATGCACGATGCGCTGCGTGCCGATGTGCTGTCGGCGATGCTGGTCGGCCTGGGCAAAAGCAACAGCACGCGTGAAGAGGTGCAGAAATCCCTTGATGAGCATGCTGCACATTTTCGAGCTGTGCTGAACGATAACCTCAAACTTCCCATCACCGAAGCGATCAAGGCGGAGCTGAACAGGATCAAGCCCAGCCTCGATACCTATATTGCCAGTGGCGAGCGTATTGTCGGTCTGGCTCTGGATAATCCGGAACGAGCGCAACAGGAACTGGGCACGTTCACCAGCGCCTTCACGCAACTGGAAGAGCAGATGTCCAGTCTCAGCGACCTGATCGAGGGGAATTTCAAGGCAAGCGGCGAAGGTGCCCGTCAGGCAATCCGCAGCGCCAACATCGCTCTGGTTGTGGTGCTGGTGGCCAGTATCCTGCTGCTTCTGGTTCAGGGCCGCTGGGTAACCCGCAGCATCATGATTCCTCTTGCCTCTGCCAGCCGCATTGCCGACAGCATTGCTCACGGCAATCTCAGTGAACCTATCCCGTGGCCGTGACGAGGCCAGCATGCTGATTCGCAGTCTGGCGGTCATGCAGCGCGACCTGCGGGGGATGATCGAAGTGGTGCGCAGTAACGCGCATGGCGTCAGCGGTATGAGCCGCCAGCTCAGCAGTGGCTGCCATGAAGTGGCCGACAGCAGTCGGCAGCAGAGCTCGGCAGCGGGCACCATGTCGGCAGCGACCAGCGAGATGACGGCGAGCATCGAAGAAATCACCCGGCATGCCGGGCACGCGCTGGAAATGGCAAATCAGGCTGAAACACTGGCAAAAAATGGTGGCCGGGTGATTCATCAGGTGGTCAGTGACATGGACAGCATTGCCCGCTCGGCGCAGCTGTCGGCGCAGGTTATCCGTACGCTGGACAAGGACTCGGAAGGAATTTTCAATATTATTCAGGTGATCAAGGGCATTGCCGATCAGACCAACCTGCTGGCGCTTAACGCAGCCATTGAAGCTGCACGCGCTGGCGAGCAGGGTCGAGGTTTTGCCGTAGTCGCCGACGAAGTTCGCAATCTGGCGGGGCGCACCAGCACCTCGACCCAGGAAATCACCGCGATGGTCGCTCGTATTCAGCAAAGCACCCGCGAGGCGGTGACCAGCATGGAAGCAGGCGTTGCCCAGGTCGACAAGGGCATGGCCGTCACCGCTGAAGTGCAACGCTCGATCAGCGAGATACTGGAGGCCACGTTGAGCACCACACAACTGGTCAACGACATCACTCGCACCATTGGTGAACAGAGCCTGGCCAGTAACGAAATCGCTCACCAAGTGGAGATGATTGCCAGTATGTCCGAGGGCAATAGCCGGGTCATCGGGCAGACCGCCAGCACTACCGATGAACTTTCGGCAATGGCCGGACAGCTTTCGCAATCGGTGGATCGTTTCCGTCTTTGATATCAAATAGCCCCGACCTGCAGTACTCTCCGGCGCATTCGACCCCCGGTCGAGTCGCGCAGGGGTCATCACAGGCCTGTATTGGCCGGTTCAGCCATTGAATCTTCGGCACCGACAAGCGTTAATTTTCGTGGATGAATCATTTTTCACCCCAGGAGCAGCGACATGCAGACGTTAAAGGCCTTATACGAGTCAGTCGAAAAGCAGTTTTTCGACACACTGACCAAAAAGCTCTCGAGCCTTTTTCTGCTGGTCCTGGTCAGCGCGCTGCTGTACTGGGTGGCTCTGAACATCCGCTCTGACATCATGCTGCAACTCCACGGCACGCAACTGGATGCGGCCGAACTGGGCAAAATTCAGGGCCAACTGGATGTCCTCAGCAACGCAATCCTGCTGAGCACCCTGTTTACGCTGGTCATGGTCAGTTTCATGGTCTGGTACTTCCGCCATTTGATTGTGCGTCCAGTGATGTTCATGACTCACGCACTCGAAGAAATCGCCAACGGCGAGGGCGACCTGTCCCGTGACTTGCCATTATTGACCCATGACGAAATTCGAGTGCTGGCCAGTACCTGCAATCGTTTTCTGGCCAAGCAGCGCGAGGTTATCAGCAGTATTCAGGCGCTGACGGTGCAGATCGCAGTCGAATCGGCACGCTCGCTGAAAAACATCAGTGATTCCAGCGACAGCGCGACCGATCAGGCGCGTTTCGCCAGAGAGGTGATGGACCAGAGCAATATGGCGGTGGGCAGCATTGAGGATGTCTCGCAGCAGACGCAGGGCATTTCCACTACCACTGCGCAGAACCTGAGCATGGCGCGTGACTCTTATGCCGAATTGCTGGAGGTGACTGGAAACATTAGCCAGATATCCAGCAGTCTCAATGAATTCGGCGGGCTGGTATCCGGCTTGAATGAGCGTTCTTCAAGCATCAAGTCGATTGTCGGGCTCATCCAGCAGATATCCTCGCAGACCAACCTGCTCGCGCTCAATGCGGCCATCGAAGCGGCGCGGGCCGGTGAAAGCGGTCGAGGGTTTGCTGTGGTGGCGGATGAGGTGCGCACCCTGGCGCAGAACGTCAGTAAAGCCACTGACGATATCTCCCGGAACATCGACGCGATGCTTCAGGAGGTCAGCTCCACCCACGAACAGACCATTCAGATCAGCCACAGCGCCCGCGAAACCCAGCAGGTCGTAGAGCGCGCATCCGGCCACTTCGAGAGCATGATCGGTGATTTCGAGTCCACAAATGACAAGCTGGCCGACATCGCTGCGCATATCCAGCAGTTTGCAACCACCAACACTGGCATCAACGAACGGGTGACCCGGATTTACTCCGACAGCCAGGCTATCGATCAGCGTATGCAGCACTCTGCCACCGCCACCCGTGACCTGTCCGGTGTAGCCGAGCAGGTTCAGGCCTTGCTGGGGCGTTTCGTGCTGGGGCATGGCGAACTGGACGCTGCCATTACCCGCGCGAGTCAGTGCCGGGACATCCTGCAGGTGCGGCTGGCCGAGCTGCACAAGCAAGGCGTCAATCTGTTCGATCAGAGCTACAAGCTGATTCCCGGCACCGACCCCAAGCAGTACATGACCGGTTACACAGAGCGCTTCGCACAAGTCTGTCAGGAAGAGTGCGACAAACTCACCAAGGGCACCCGGGGCGGCAAGGTCACCTTTATCGTGGATAACAAAGGTTACTGCCCGGTCAACAACAGCTGGGTGTCACTGAAACCGACCGGCGACCGTGCCGTCGACTTGCCGGTGTGCCGCAACAAGCGCATGTTCTCCGACCCGATAGGCTTGCGTGCTGCGGGCAACCAGCAGCGTTTTCTATTGCAGACCTACCTGCGTGATACCGGCGAGATCATGACCGAAATCGATGTGCCGTTCTTTTTTGAAGGGCGTCATTGGGGCAACTTGCGGATGGGCTTCGACGCAGCGCTGTTGCTAGGCAAGTGAGGCAGCGCTACTGTTGCGTCGATAAGGCATACAACACGACTGAACGTTCGCGCCGGTAAAAGCTCCACTTCTACAAGGCGCTGATTTTCAGAACGCCACCGGAGGTGTGACTTTGAACATTCAAGATCTGACAAAACATGCGAAGGATAAAAAGGTTCGTGAACTCGATCTGATCTCCATCGAGGGCGGTTCCTATGTGCTCCATGCGCAACTGGAAGGCAAGTCTGTGCCGGTTGAAGACTCGACTGGCAAAACCTTGCACGTTGCCTCGGTGGAAGAGGCGCGCAAGGTGCTTTCTTCGGTATCTGATGTAAAGCTGTTCCTGACCCAGGCTGTGGCTCACGACGAAATGGTCGGTCTGGGCAGCGTTCAGGCAGAGTCATCACGCCAGGAGATCCCGTTGCGCTCAAGCCACTGATCGCGATGTCAGGCGCCGCGCCTGACCGCGATGCACTTGATTTCCAGCAGCAGCCCGGGATGCGCCAGCTCGGCAACGCCGATGCAGGTCCATGCACATTGGCCGCGCGGAAATATACGGTTTTTCACGTCACGAAACACCGCCATGTGCTCGCTCATGGCTACGTGATAAGTCGTCATGTCGACTATATCGTCGAACGTGCAGCCGCCCTCAGCCAGTACCGTGCGCAGGTTTTCCCAGCAGGCGATGAACTGCGCTTCGGGGTTGAGGATGACTTCCATTTCCCGTGTGCGTCCCACCTGCCCGGCGCAGTAAAGGGTGTCGCCGACTCTGACTGCGGGTGCATAGCCTACTCGGTCCATGATCGGCTGCATGGTGGGCGGAACGATGATCTCTCGGTCTGACATGTTGTAACACCTGTTTGTAACGCTTGAGTGTGTAACACCCGACTATGCGATGGCTGATCGGGTCGTATATGAGCCAGTCATCTGGCCGCCGGTTTGGCTGTACGTCGCGGTTTTTTCGTCGCAGTGCCCGTTGCAGCAGAGGACGTAGCAGTGCTGCGCTTCGCGGTCTTGCGTTTTTTCTTCCAGGGCGGCGCAACGCCTGCCGGGCTGGCCGGGCCGCTGATGCTCATTCGCATGCCGACGCAACGGCTGACCTGTTTGCTCATCCACGCTGCCTGTTTGGCGACGAACTCTTCAAGGCTCATTTCGCCGCTCTGTACCATGTCGAGTGCCTGTTCCCAGATCGCTGTAGTGCCTGGGTCGGCGATGGCGCGGGGGACGGCGTCGATCAGGCTGAATGCTGCGGGCGCTGCGCAGAGTGCCTTGCCCTGTTTGGTCAGATAGCCACGGTCCAGCAGGCCTTGAATGATCCCGGCGCGGGTGGCTTCGGTACCGATGCCGGTCGTGTCCTTGAGCTTTTGCTTGAGCAGTGGGTCTTCCACCAGTTTGGCGACGTTTTTCATGGCCTTGATCAGGTCGCCTTCAGTGAATGGTTTGGGCGGTTGGGTCCAGAGGTCCTTGAGGATGACCTCAGCGACGGCGCACTCGCAGCCCTGGAACAATGCCGGCAACGGCTGCGGCGCAGGCGCTTCGCGACCCTTGGCCGGTGCCAGTGCCTCGGGCATGGCACGTTTCCAGCCTGGCTCGACAATTTGTTTGCCGACCGCCCGCAGCGCATGGCCTGCGCAGTCGAAGTCGGCCTGGGTACGGTCGTATTCGTGGTTGGGCAGGAACTGCGCCAGATAGCGCGCCCTGATCAGGGTGTACACCGCTCGCAGCTTGCCGGTCAGACGCTCGACGCCGCGCACGGCAGCAGTGGGAATGATGCCGTGGTGGGCAGTCACTTTGCCGTCATTCCAGGCCCGCGATCGGCGTTGCGGGTCAAGGTGCGGCGACAGGCTGGCCAGCGTCGGGTCTGCCTTGCACAGCGCTGCGATGATACCCGCGGCTTCGCCATGCTGACTGTTCGGCAGGTAACCGCAATCGCTGCGCGGGTACGTGATGACCTTGTGTGTTTCATACAGCGACTGAGCTATATCAAGGGTTTCCTGCGCCCCGAGCCCGAGCTTTTTCGAGCAGATTTCCTGCAGGGTGCCCAGATCGAAAGGCAGTGGGGCAACTTCGCGAATCCGCTCGGTGCGCAGCTTGACCAGCCGTGCGCTGGCCGCACTGCGCATCGCTTCGGCAGCCTGTTGCGCCAGCGGCTGATTCAGGCAGCGGCCCTGATCGTCGCAGGCGTCGGCCGGTGCGCGCCATTGGACGATAAAAGCCTGGTTGTCGTGCAGCAGCCTGACGTCGATGGCCCAGTAGGGTGCCGGTACGAAGTTGGCGATGCTGCGATCACGGTCCACCACCAGCCGCAGGGTCGGGGTTTGTACCCGCCCGACTGGCAATACGCCCTGATAACCCGACTGGCGACCCAGCAGGGTGAACAGGCGGCTCATGTTCATGCCGATCAGCCAGTCGGCACGGGATCGACCCAGTGCCGAGTGATACAGGCTGAACGTATCGGCACCGGGTTTGAGCGCCGCCAGCGCCTTGCGGATGGAGGCGTCATCGAGTGCCGACAGCCACAAACGCTGAATCGGCCCGCGATAGCGGCAGTGTTCGACAAGCTCGCGGGCGATCATCTCGCCTTCGCGGTCGGCATCGGTGGCAATCACCAGCTCTTGAGCCTCGCCCAGCAATCGCTTGACTGCCTTGAACTGGCTGGCAGTTCTCGGCTTGACGAGCATCTTCCACTTTTCCGGAATGATGGGCAGGTCTTCCAGCACCCAGCGTTTGTAACGCGCATCGTAGGCGTCGGGCGGGGCGGTTTCCAGCAAGTGGCCGATGCACCAGGTTACGGTGGCATTGGCACCCACCCAGCAGCCGTCGCCACGCCTGGTCGCGCCGAGCGCAGCCGCAATGTCTTTGGAGTGGGAGGGTTTTTCGCAAAGAAACAGCCGCATGACTACCGTCGTCGATTACCGGTGCAAGGGCTGCAAGGATGAACGTTGAATACGCTACGGGCAAGTTTTATCTGTATGGATATACAGATAAATGAGGAGGGCCATGGGGTGAAGCACTCACGCCATGACCGCTCTTGCAGCCGCGGAGAGTGGCCGGCTTAGCTCAACAGGTCGGAGAACGCCTTGTCGGCTTCAAGCACCGCTGGCAGCCCGGCAAACAGTGCGTCCAGATCGACTCCTTCCATCAATGGCCCGCCGCAGGCCTGCTGCGCTTGCACAGTTGCGCCGCCGTGGGCTTCCAGTGCATCGGAGATGGTGATGGCCTGAGCAACGATCTTTGGCAGCGGTGCGTCGGCCGGAGCCTTCAGCGGTGTTGCCTGATAGGCGATAGCCTGTTTGATCAGCTCTGGCAGATGCCAGCGACTGGCCAGTTCTGCGCCTACTTCCGGGTAGCTGAAACCCAGTTGCAGGGTTTCGTTGGCTGCACGCCCCGGTGTACCGGCCTTGGCTGCGTTGTTCAAGCGCTCTGCAACGTCGGGCGCGCCGGTCTGGATCAGCAGTTCGCCGATGTTATGCATGACCCCGCAGGTAAAGGCGATTCCTGGGTCGACACCCGTCTGTTTCGCCAGCATCCGGCAGATCCCTGCCACCTGAAAGCTTTTGAGCCAGAACCCTTTGAGGTCAAAACTTGGCCCGGCTTTGAACGCGCCGGTCACTGCCGAGGCCATTACCAGGGTGCGCAGGGTGTTGAAACCCAGGCGCATGGCCGCGTCTTCGATACTGGAGGATTCTCGCGAGCCGCGAAACCGCGCCGAGTTGGCAAGGCGCAGCACCTTGGCAGCAATCACCGGGTCTTTCTCGATGTTTCGGGCAATGCTTTCCAGGTTCGAGGAAGGGTTGTCAAATTGCAGCATCAGGTCCTGAGCCACTTTGGGGATGCTCGGGAGACTGTGCAAATCGTCAAAAAGTTTTTCGATACTCAGCATGGCAAGACCATCCTCTGCACGGCGGGGATGATTCAACCATAGCCAGTTTTTCCGGCTCTGCACGTTTCACCGTCGATTGTGGGAGACAGGTCTCAGCACGCTTCGAAAAAAATAATCAAGGACTCGTCCATCGCGGCCGATAAGGCGATACAAGCGTCTCTGTAAGGTTTCGGTACCTGAACCTGCCTGATGATCGACATGGCAGGCGCTGGTGTATCGACTCCGGTTGCTGAACGGCCTGTAGGTTGTTACGTGAAAAGGACGGCACAGTTGGAAGTTTGATTGGCGATTCAGAGATCGTCCTTATTGGTTTTTGCCGTGGAAGTAACCGCTATGAAAAGTCTGGGTTTCAGCAAGAAAATTCTTCTCGCCGCCGCATTGATTGTGGTTGTCGCGTTCAGTGTGTTCATTGTCATCAATGACTATCGACAACGTCAGTCGCTCAAATCCAGCGTCAGGTCCGAGTTGCAACAACTGGGTACGCTCACCACGCAGAACATCCAGACCTGGCTGGAAAGCCGCATGCAATTGCTGCAATCGATGTCGCAGCAAGTCGCCGCGGATGGCAAGGAGCTGCCACAGTTGCAGCGCGCGATTGGCCTGCCTGCCTACAGCGAAAGTTTTCAGTTGAGTTACTTTGGCAGCACCGATGGCGTGATGTTCTCGGTGCCGTCGGCCAATCGCCCCGCTGACTACGATCCGCGTGCACGTGGCTGGTACAAGGCGGCACAGAATGCGCCCGGCACCATTGTGACCGAACCCTACATCGCGGCATCTTCCGGCAAGCTGGTCATGACCATGGCCACACCGGTCAAGTTTCAGAATCAGTTCGTGGGCGTGGCCGGTGCTGATATCGCTCTGGACAACGTCACCAAGATCATCAACTCGCTGAACTTTGATGGCCATGGTTATGCGTTTCTGGTCAGTGCCGACGGCAAGATTCTGGTGCACCCGGACAGCAAACTGGTGCTCAAGAACATCAGTGAAGCCTACCCGACCAACACTCCGAAAATTGCTGCCGGGGTGAGTGAAATCGACTCCGGTAAAAAGCCGGAGATCATTTCCTTCACGCCCGTTCAAGGTGTCTCGACGGCCAACTGGTACGTGGCACTGGTACTGGAGCAGGATTCCGCCTACGCCATGTTGACCGAGTTCCGTACCTCGGCCATCACTGCGATGGTGGTTGTGGTTATGGTGATCATCCTGCTGCTGGGCCTGTTGATCCGGGTGTTGATGCAACCCTTGCATCAGATGGGCCGCGCGATGCGTGATATTGCCGATGGCGAGGGCGATCTGACCAAGCGTCTGGCCATCACATCGCAAGACGAATTCGGCGCACTGGCCGAGTCGTTCAACCATTTTGTCGAACGTATCCATACCTCGATCCGCGAAGTGGCCTCGACTGCCGCGCAACTGGGGGCGGTGGCCACACAAGTGGTCAAGGTCTCCAACGCGTCGATGGACAACTCCGACCAGCAGGCCAACCGCACTGAAAGCGTGGCAGCGGCGATCAACGAATTGGGTGCCGCCGCCCAGGAAATCGCCCAGAACGCCGCGCGTACCTCGCAGCAGTCGAGCGATGCGAGCGGCCTGGCCAGCGACGGCCAGAACGTCGTGCAGCAGACCATCAAGGCCATGAACGAGTTGTCCGGCAAGATCAGCGAGTCGTGCGTGAACATCGAAAGCCTGAATGGCAAGACCGCCAACATCGGGCAGATTCTCGAAGTGATCACCAGCATTTCCCAGCAGACCAACCTGCTGGCGCTCAACGCGGCCATCGAGGCGGCGCGTGCCGGTGAAGCCGGGCGCGGGTTTGCCGTGGTGGCTGACGAGGTGCGTAACCTTGCGCACCGCACTCAGGATTCTGCGCAACAAGTGCAGAAGATGATTGAAGAGCTGCAGGTCGGCGCTCGTGAGGCAGTGGTCACCATGACTGAAAGCCAACGTCAGAGCGAGGACAGCGTAGGCATCGCCAACCTCGCTGGCGAGCGCCTGGGCAGCGTGACCCGCCGTATCGAAGAGATCAACGGAATGAACCAGTCGGTGGCCGCAGCAACGGAGGAGCAGACCTCGGTGGTGGAGTCGATCAATGTCGACATCACTCATATCAACACCCTCAACCAACTGGGCGTCGACAACCTGCGCCAGACCCTGGACGCCTGCAACTCGCTGGAAGAGCAGGCTGCCCGCTTGCAGCAACTGGTCGGCAGCTTCCGGATCTGATACGGCAGCTGTCTGTACCGAGCGGAGGGCTCATCGTGGTGTACAGGTTACGATGGGCCTGTAAATAGGGCTCAAACCACGATGATGATCGTTACCACGCTCCGCGTGGTAATGCATTTCGTGACGCTGCAACACCTTCTGCGACAAACTGTTATCAGCTAGTCACTCACGGTTCATGAGGCTGCAACAACACAGGTTCAGTTTGGTTGACAACCGAATACGACCTGTCCCGGGTCGTGCGCAGACCGAGAAGCCTCATGAACGATGCCATTCATGTACAGGGCCTGAACAAGACCTTCTCGCACAAAAGTGCGTTGGTTGACCTTGCGTTGTCTATACAACCTGGTGAGATGGTTGCGCTGATTGGCGCTTCCGGCTCTGGCAAATCAACCTTGCTGCGCCATCTTGCCGGCCTGGCGTGCTGTGATCGCAGCAATGGCGGTCAGGTTCAGGTGCTGGGGCGCGAGGTTCAGTCGTTCGGTCGTCTCAACAGTCAGGTGCGACGTCTGCGCGCCGATATCGGCTATATCTTCCAGCAATTCAATCTGGTCAATCGCCTCAGTGTGCTGGACAACGTTTTGCTCGGTTGTCTGGGACGCATGCCGCGCTGGCGCGGCAGTCTGGCGCTGTTCAATCGCGAGGAAAAACAGCGTGCGATGGCCGCGCTGGACAGGGTAGGGCTGGCAGATCTTGCCGCCCAGCGGGCTTCGACCCTGTCCGGCGGCCAGCAGCAACGAGTGGCGATTGCTCGTGCCTTGACCCAGCGCGCCGAAGTGATCCTGGCCGACGAACCGATTGCCTCGCTGGACCCCGAATCGGCACGCAGGGTCATGGAAATTCTTGCCGACATCAATCGCAGCGACGGCAAGACCGTCGTCGTCACCCTGCATCAGGTGGATTACGCGGTGCGCTATTGCCCGCGCGCCGTGGCCCTCAAGGGCGGGCGGATCCATTTTGATGGCCTGGCGCAGGATATCAGCAAACAGTTCCTCAATGACCTCTACGGTGCAGACGCGGACGCGAGCCTGATGATCACCGAACGAAGCCGTCGCGCTCGGCAGAAGCCGCGTCTGGAACTGGCCAAAGTCTGAAGCTTTTCAACATCACCCTATTTATCAGGAGAGCCTGCATGTTCAAGCGTATCGGTCGTCTTCTCGCCTCTGCCGCCTTGCTGACCGTCTGCGCGTTGGGCACGGTCCAGGCTGCAGAAGAAAAAGCCATCAATTTCGGCATCATGTCCACCGAGTCATCGCAGAACCTGAAAAGTATCTGGCAGCCGTTTCTCGATGACATGAGCCGCAAAACCGGTCTGAAGGTCAATGCCACCTTTGCCTCGGACTACGCCGGTCTGATTCAGGGCATGCGCTTCAACAAGGTCGATGTGGCCTGGCTGGGCAACAAGGCCGCGATGGAAGCGGTAGACCGCTCCAATGGCGAGATCTTTGCCCAGACGTCTGCCGCCAACGGCGATGCGGGCTACTGGAGCCTGTTGATCGTGCGCAAGGACAGCCCGATCAACTCCGTCGAAGACATGCTCAAGAACGCCAAGAGTCTGACCTTTGGCAACGGTGACCCGAACTCCACGTCGGGTTATCTGGTGCCTGGCTATTACGTATTTGCCAAAAACCACGTGGATGCCTCCACCGCCTTCAAGCGCACCTTGAACTCCAGCCATGAGGTCAATGCCCTGAGTGTTGCCAAAGGTCAGCTGGATGTCGCGACCTTCAATACCGAAAGCTGGGACCGCCTGGCCGTGACTCAACCGGACAAGGTAGAGCAATTGAAGGTGATCTGGAAGTCGCCGCTGATTCCAGCCGACCCGATTGTCTGGAGCAAAGCTCTGTCGGACGAAAACAAGGCGAAGATCCGTGATTTCTTCGCCGATTATGGCGATACCGCTGAAGAGAAAACCGTCCTGAAGAACATGCAGATGGGCAAGTTCCTCAAGTCCAACGACGACCAGTTGTTGCCCATTCGCCAGCTTGAGCTGTTCAAGCAGCGTACTGAGGTGGCCGCCAGCACCACGCTGGATGCTCAGGAGAAAGCGACCCGCCTCAAGGACATCGACGCCAGCCTGAACAAGTTGCAGGAGCGCATCACCGAGCTGAACCAGAAAACGGCAGACAGCTCTGCAGGTTGAGCCAATCGATCACTATCAGGAGTTCGCCATGACCACTCAAGTTGCCTATGCCCAGGCTGCGGGCAAGCCCAACTGGTCTCGTTACCTGGGCTGGGGGCTGTTGCTTGCGGCACTGGCCTGGGCCTGGCAGGGCGCGGAAATGAACCCGATGACGCTGGTTCGAGACTCGTCGAACATGGCGACCTTCGCCGCCGATTTCTTCCCGCCGGACTTCCGTGAGTGGCGCAGCTACCTCAAGGAAATGCTGGTGACCATCCAGATTGCCCTGTGGGGTACGGCGCTGGCGATTGTCTGTTCGATACCGCTGGGCGTTCTTTGCGCCGAGAACATCACGCCGTGGTGGATTCACCTGCCATTGCGGCGCTGCATGGACGCCTTTCGCTCGATCAATGAGATGGTTTTTGCGATGTTGTTTGTGGTCGCGGTCGGGCTTGGGCCGTTTGCCGGGGTGCTGGCGCTCTGGATCAGTACCACCGGTGTGCTCGCCAAGCTGTTCGCCGAAGCCGTCGAGGCCATAGAGCCTGGTCCTGTCGAAGGGGTACGTGCGACCGGTGTCAGTGCTTTACAGGAAGTCATCTACGGTGTAATTCCTCAGGTTATGCCGCTATGGATCTCCTATGCTTTATACCGGTTCGAATCCAATGTGCGCTCGGCGACCGTGGTGGGCATGGTCGGTGCAGGCGGCATCGGGGTCATTCTCTGGGAGAATATCCGGGCCTTTGCGTTCGTCCAGACCAGCGCCGTGCTGCTGGTGATCATCGTTGTGGTAAGCGTCATCGACATCATGTCGCAGCGCCTGCGCAAGCAATTCATCTGACAGAAGAGGGGTGTTCAATGAACACTTTTTTAATCATGCAGTTGTCTAGACAAGCTGAGCCGATGTACCTCGAACTGGCTGAAACCCTGCGCGATGAGCTGGTCTCGTATCGGCCCGGCGATTATCTGCCTGCCGAGTTTCAGTTGGCCGAACGCTTCTGTGTCAACCGCCATACGATCCGCCGAGCGGTCGATGAACTGGTCCGTGAGGGCAGTGTGCTGCGACGCCAGGGCAAGGGCACGCAAGTGCTGGAACGTCCGTTGATCTACCCGATGCAGGCCGACAGCGCCTACAGCCAGTCGCTGTCGGCACAAGGCATCGGCGTGGAAGCGATTCTGCTGTTGCGCCGCGAATGCCTCGCCAGTCACGAAGATGCGCTGCATCTGGGGCTGGCCGAGCATGCGCCGCTGATCGAAATGCAGACATTGCGCAAGCTGGATGGCCAGCCTGTGAGCCTGATCTGCCATCGCTACAGCGCCCGCTACAGCGATGTGCTGGCTGATTATCAGGGTGGCTCGGTTCGCCAGTACCTGGCTGAGCGCGAGTTGCCGCTGAGCCGTGCGCAGAGCCTGATCGGAGCCCGCCTGCCGTCCCGTGAAGAGGCCGGGCTGCTGCTGATGCCCCGGAACATGCCGGCGCTGACGGTGTTGACGGTTTCGTGTGACCGATCGGGGCGGCCGGTGGAGCTTTCCCGCTCGGCCAGCCGCTGCGACCGCTTCCAGTATCAGGTGGCGTTCAACCAGATCGCCGTCACCCCAACGACTGACTGACATTGAGGTGTTCCATGCAAGCAACCCCTGAAACGGCCGCACGGCAGCACTGGATTGGCGTACTGGCACGCGCCCTTGTCGATGAGCCGAGCCGCGAACAGTTGCAGCGTCACGAGGCGGCGTTGCGCGACACCGATTACCAGATGATCCGCGCCCCGGAAATCGGCATGACCCTGGTGCGTGGTCGCATGGGCGGCACCGGTTCGGCGTTCAATCTTGGCGAGATGAGCGTTACCCGCTGCGTGGTCCGTCTGGCCGATGGCCGCACGGGTTACAGCTACCTGGCCGGACGCGACAAGCGCCATGCCGAACTGGCGGCGCTGGCTGATGCCCATTTGCAAGGCGCGCAACAGGCCTGGTGGCTGTCCGAACTGATCGAGCCCCTGGCGCGTGCGCAAGCCGAGCGTCGTGCACGCAAGGACGCAGAAGCCGCTGCAACCAAAGTGGAATTCTTTACCCTGGTCCGAGGAGAAGACTGATGAATGCCGTCCTTCTGCAACCTGCCTTCACCGATCCGGTGCTGGATGCCCAGCGCAGTTTTCGCGTAGCGCTCAAGGCCTTGTCCGGTCCGGGTGTGATTCAGACCCTGCCCACCAGACATCAGCCGCCTGCCTTGCAGGGCCTGGACAGCGCAACTCATGCCTTGTGCCTGGCGCTGCTGGATCTGGACACTCCGCTCTGGCTCGCCCCTGCATTTGATACCCCGGCGATTCGCGCGAACATTGCCTTTCATTGCGGCAGTCCGATTGTCAGCGACCGGCACGCTGCCCGCTTCGCGTTGCTCGATGCGTCGACTGTCGGGGACCTGCACGGTTTCGATACCGGCAACGACCGTTATCCTGATCAGTCCTGCACCTTGCTGATTCAGCTGCCAGGCCTGCAAGGCGGACCGGCCCTTGCCTGGAGCGGTCCCGGCATAGAGCAGCAAAACTCTGTGGCCTTGCCGCTGGACGAAGCGTTCTGGACCGAGCGTGACGCACGTAATGTCTTCCCCTGCGGGCTGGACGTGTTCTTTGTGTCGGGCAACCAGATGCTCGGCTTGCCACGCAGCACCCGCGTGCAGGAGTGTGCCTGATGTACGTCGCCGTGAAAGGTGGCGAACAGGCCATCGATAACGCCCACCGCCTGCTGGCCAACAAGCGCCGTGGCGATACAAGCATTGCCGAGCTCGATGTCGAGCAGATCCGCCAGCAGTTGCCACTGGCGGTTGCGCGAGTCATGAGCGAGGGTTCGCTGTACGACCCGCAGCTGGCCGCACTGGCGATCAAGCAATCGGCGGGGGATTTGATCGAAGCGATCTTCCTGCTGCGCGCCTACCGCACGACGTTGACGCGTTTTTGCGCCAGCGTGCCCATCGACACCTCGAACATGCAGCTCAACCGGCGCTTGTCTGCCACGTTCAAGGACGTCCCCGGCGGGCAATTGCTGGGCCCGACCTTTGACTACACCCACCGCCTGCTGGATTTCACCTTGCTGGCCGAAGGCGAGCACCCTGGCCCGGACGTGGCGCCGGATGCAACGCTGCAACCCTGCACGCGAGTGCTGGGGTTGCTGGCCAAAGAAGGGTTGATCAAACCTGAAGTGGACGATGGCGAGAGCGTCGCGGACATCACCCGCGAACCGCTGGAGTATCCGTCCAGTCGTGCCCAGCGTTTGCAGGCGCTGGCCCGTGGCGATGAGGGTTTCCTGCTGGCGCTGGGTTATTCGACCCAACGTGGTTACGGCCGCAACCATCCGTTCGCCGGGGAAATCCGCATCGGCGAGGTAGAGGTCTGGATAGAGCCTGAAGAACTGGGTTTTCCGATTGTGATCGGCGACATCGAAGTGACCGAGTGCGAGATGGTCAACCAGTTCGTCGGCTCGGCCAGCGAACCTGCGCAGTTCACCCGTGGCTACGGCCTGGCATTCGGCAACGCAGAGCGCAAGGCAATGGGCATGGCGCTGGTGGACCGCTCGTTGCGCGCGGGGGAATTCAACGAAGAGGTTCGCTCCCCGGCCCAGCAGGAAGAGTTCGTGCTGGCGCATTGCGACAACGTCGAGGCGGCCGGTTTTGTCTTGCACCTCAAACTGCCGCATTACGTGGACTTCCAGTCCGAGCTGGAGTTGATCCGCAAGCTGCGCAAGTCCGCACCGCAACCGGAGAGCGACCAATGACTAATGCACCGATGAACACCGCAGAGCAAAGGCCCGCACGGGATGACGCCTACAACTTCGCGTATCTGGACGAGCAGACCAAACGCATGATTCGCCGTGCCTTGCTCAAGGCGGTAGCGATTCCCGGTTATCAGGTACCGTTCGGCGGGCGCGAGATGCCGCTGCCTTATGGTTGGGGCACCGGCGGGATGCAGCTGACCGCTGCGATCCTGGGCGCTGATGATGTGCTCAAGGTCATCGACCAGGGCGCTGACGACACCACCAACGCAGTCTCGATCAGGCGTTTCTTTGCCCGTACGGCCTGTATCGCCACCACCGAGCGCACCCCCGAGGCGACTGTCATCCAGACCCGTCACCGCATTCCGGAAACACCGTTGCACGCCGATCAGATCATGGTCTATCAGGTGCCGATTCCCGAGCCGCTGCGTTTCATCGAGCCTTCGGAAACCGAGACCCGCACCATGCACGCGCTGGATGATTACGGTGTCATGCACGTCAAGCTCTACGAAGACATCGCTACCTTCGGCCACATCGCTACCAGTTACGCCTACCCGGTCATGGTCGATGAGCGTTACGTGATGGACCCGTCGCCGATCCCTAAATTCGACAACCCCAAGCTGCACATGAGCCCTGCGCTGATGCTGTTTGGTGCTGGACGGGAAAAGCGTCTGTATGCCGTACCGCCGTTTACCCGGGTGGTAAGTCTGGACTTTGAAGATCACCCGTTTGAAGTGCAGCGCTGGGAGCAGTCCTGCGCAATCTGCGGCAGCCATGAGTCCTTTCTCGACGAGCTGATTCTCGACGATGCCGGGACGCAGAGCTTTGTCTGCTCCGACACCGATTACTGCGCCCAGCGCGTCAAACAGCAGGAGAACGACCGATGATCAGTGCACGTTCGTTGGACGCGGCGGGCGGGCGCCTTCCTGACGCTGTGCAGCCGCTGCTCAAGGTACGCGGCCTGACTCGCCTGTACGGTGTGCAGAAAGGCTGTCAGGACGTCAGTTTCGATCTGTACCCCGGCGAAGTGCTGGGCATCGTTGGCGAGTCCGGCTCAGGTAAATCCACGCTGCTGTCGCTGTTGAGCGGACGTTGCCCGCCGGACCGCGGCAGCATCGACTATCGCAGCAAGGCGGGCGACTGGTTCGACCTGTACAGCGCCAGTGAGGCGCAGCGGCGCACCTTGCTGCGCACCGAGTGGGGTTTTGTCGAACAGAACCCGCGCGATGGCCTGCGCATGGGCGTGTCTGCCGGAGCCAATATCGGCGAGCGCCTGATGGCCCAGGGCGTGCGCAATTATCAGCAATTGCGCAGTGCAGCGGTGGATTGGCTGAGCCAGGTCGAGATCGACCCGCTGCGTATTGATGATCTGCCGCGCACATTTTCCGGCGGCATGCAGCAACGCCTGCAAATCGCCCGCAATCTGGTCTCCAGCCCCAGACTGGTGTTCATGGACGAACCCACCGGCGGGCTGGATGTGTCGGTGCAGGCGCGGTTGCTCGACCTGTTGCGTGGTCTGGTGCGCGAGCTGGATCTGGCCGTGGTCATCGTCACTCACGACCTGGCGGTCGCACGGTTGCTGGCTGATCGGCTGATGGTCATGCGTCGCTCGGAAGTGGTCGAAAGCGGCCTGACCGATCAGATTCTCGATGACCCGCAGCATCCGTATTCACAACTGCTGGTGTCCTCGGTATTGCAGCCATGAGCCGCACTGTCCGAACAGCCTGTAAAGAAGAGGTGAGCCCGATGACAACCTTGATCGAGGTCCGTGACCTGTCGAAAACCTTCACCCTGCACCAGCACAACGGCGTGGTCCTCAATGTGCTGCGCGGGCTCAGTTTCTCGGTGCGCGCTGGCGAATGCCTGGTGCTCAGCGGGCAGTCCGGCGCGGGCAAAAGCACATTGTTGCGCACTTTGTACGGCAACTACCTGCCTGCCGCTGGCAGCATCCGCGTACAGCACGAAGGCGAGTGGACCGAACTGGTCGGGGCAACCCCGCGCCAGGTGCTTGAGGTGCGGCGCAAAACGCTCGGCTATGTCAGCCAGTTCTTGCGCGTCATTCCGCGTGTCTCCAGCCTGGATGTAGTGATGGAGCCAACACTCTCACGCGGATGGTCGCGCGAACAGGCTCAGGAGCGCGCGCAACTACTGCTGAACCGGCTGAACATTCCCCAGCGCCTTTGGCCACTGGCCCCCAGCACGTTTTCCGGTGGTGAACAGCAGCGTATCAACATCGCCCGGGCATTCATGGTGCCGTGGCCGGTTTTATTGCTCGACGAACCGACGGCTTCGCTGGACGACGCCAACCGTCAGGTGGTGCTGGAGCTGGTCGACGAGGCTAAACAGGCCGGTGCCGCACTGATCGGTATTTTTCATGACCGCGACGCCCGCGAGGCAGTCGCCAATCGTCAACTCGACATGAGCCCGGTGGACCTCACCGCCAAGGAGTTGCTGCAATGCTGAACGAACAGATCTTTAGTAACGCCCGTGTGGTGACTGCCGAGCAGGTGTTCTTCGGCACAGTCGTGGTCCGCGACGGCCTGATTGCCGAGGTTCAGAGCGGGCGCAGCCAACTGAGCCAGGCTCAGGACATGCAGGGCGATTACCTGCTGCCGGGCCTGGTGGAGTTGCACACCGACAATCTGGAGAAGCACCTGTCGCCGCGGCCGGGTGTCGACTGGCCGTCGATGTCGGCGGTGATCAGCCATGATGCGCAAATTGTCGCGGCCGGGATTACCACGGTGTTCGATGCACTGTCGATTGGCGACATCAACCCCAAAGGCAAGCGCATGCAGCAACTGCCCGCAATGCTTCAGGCGATTGCCGACGCCAACGCAGCGGGCCTGACCCGCGCCGAGCACCTGTTGCACCTGCGTTGTGAGGTCAGTCATCCGGATACCCTGAGCGTGTTTCGTGACCTGGTGGACCAGCCACTGGTGCAACTGGTTTCGGTGATGGACCACGCGCCCGGCCAGCGCCAATTTGCCCTGGAGTCCAAGTACCGCGAGTACTACATGGGCAAGTACCACATGAGTCATGAGGAAATGGACCGCTTTATCGTCGAACAGGTGGCCAATTCCACCGAGTATGCCGACCGCTACCGGCGCGCGATTGTCGAACTTTGCCTGGCGCGCGGCCTGTCGATTGCGAGCCACGACGACGCAACCATGGCACATGTCGAGGAATCGGCAGGTTTCGGCATGAACATCGCCGAATTCCCGATCACACTCGAAGCGGCCCATGGCTGTCGGCAACTGGGCATGAGTGTGCTGATGGGCGCACCGAACATCGTGCGCGGCGGCTCGCACTCCGGTAACGTGGCGGCAGCATCGCTGGCCCGACACGGGCTGCTGGACATTCTGTCCAGCGATTATTACCCGGCCAGCCTGTTGCAGGCCGCGTTCATGCTGGCCGAACAGGACAACGACTGCGAGCTGCCGCACGCGATCAATATGGTCAGCCGCACGCCCGCCGTTGCGGCAGGGTTGGCGGATCGGGGCGAGATTCGCATCGGTCTGCGCGCTGATCTGATTCAGGCGCGCAATCATGCAGGCCTGCCGGTTATCGACAAGGTCTGGCGACAAGGCAAGAGGGTGTTTTGATGGTTGGCAGGTTGATCTATCTCATCGGGCCGTCCGGTTCAGGCAAGGACAGCTTGCTGGATGCGGCCCGTGAAACGTTGGCGCAACTGCCGGGTTGTACGGCGGGTGATCACCCGTTCTGCCGAAGCGGTGGGCGAGGCGGCACAGGCGGTGACGGTCGAACAGTTCGAGCAGATGCGCGAGCGTGGCGCGTTTGCCTTGAGCTGGCAGGCGAATGGCTTGCACTACGGCATCCCCATCGAGATCGATCAGTGGCTGCTGGAGGGCCACGACGTGTTGATCAACGGCTCCCGGGCGCATCTGCAGAAAGCGCAATTGCGTTACCCGACGCTGCTGGCGGTGCTGCTGACCGTCAATCAGGACGTGCTGCGCCAACGGCTGTTGGCGCGCAACAGGGAAACCCTTGCGGAAATCGAGGAGCGCCTAGCGCGCAACTCGCGCTTTGCCGGGGATTTACTGGCGAACAATCCGCAGGTCTTCCCGCTGGATAATTCGGGTGATCTGCAACAGACCGTCGCCACGCTTATCGGCCTGATGGAGCGGCGTGACGCATGCGCCTGACCCTGCTGGGCACCGGTGACGCACGACAGGTGCCCGTCTACGGTTGCCAGTGCCCGGCCTGCTCGGCGGCGCGGGCGAATCAGGACCTGCGACGCTTGCCGTGCAGTGCGCTGATTGAATGCGCCGATCAGCGCTGGTTGATCGACAGCGGCCTGACCGACCTTACCGAACGTTTCCCGCCGCGCAGCCTGAATGGCATCCTGCAGACGCATTACCATGCCGACCATGCCCAGGGCCTGCGGCATCTGCGCTGGGGCCAGGGGCTGGTGATTCCGGTCCACGGCCCGGCGGACCCGGAAGGCCTGGCCGACCTCTACAAGCACCCCGGCATTCTCGATTTCAGCCAGCCGTTTGCAGCCTTCGAAACCCGGGCACTGGGCGCATTGCAGGTCACGGCGTTGCCGCTGACGCACTCCAAGCCCACGTTCGGGTACATGTTTGAAGGCGACGGGCAACGTTTTGCCTACCTGACCGACACAGTCGGCTTGCCCGACGCGACCTGCGAGTTTTTGCAACGCCAACCGCTGGATGTGTTGATTCTCGATTGTTCCATGCCCCCACAGCCTCAGCCGCCACGCAATCACAATGACCTGACCCTGGCGCTGCAAACCATCGACCAGTTGCGACCGGGCAAGGCGGTATTGACGCACATCGGCCACACGCTGGATGCGTGGTTGATGGGGCTGCCGCCAGGACTGCCGGGCCATGTATTGATCGGTCGGGACGGCATGGCGCTATAGGCGTGCGCATAAACGCAAAAACTGTGCGCTGATCGCCCGCAAAAGCCTGTTCCAGAAGCTTGGCAGCCTGCGACAATTTGTCATTATGAACCGTTTGGTACATTCTGTTCGGCTGTAAAAATCCGACAGGTTTGAAAAATGACAAACAAGCAAAACACAGGAACTGGCGGCAGGTTGCTGCTGCTTGGGCTGGGAGTACTGATCGCCCTGATCGGGCTCGGTCTGGCAGGTGGCGGCGGCTATCTGGTGACATTGGGCGGCAGCTGGTTCTTCCTGCTGATGGGACTGGCGATGCTGATCAGTGGTGCGCTGATCGCCGCGCGCAAACCCAAAGGTGCTTTGTTGTATGGCATCGCCCTGGTACTGACCGCCATCTGGGCTATCTGGGATGCAGGCCTGCACTATTGGCCGCTGGTGTCCCGCCTATTGACCTTTGCCGTGATCGGCCTGGTGATTGCGCTGATCTACCCGACACTGGTGCGCGCTTCGGGTGCTCAGGCGGGTCGTGGCGCATATGGCCTGGCCGGCATGCTGGCCATCGGTGTTGTGGCGACCATTGGCTACATGTTCGTTCCGAGCCATGTGGTCAGCGCCAGCAGCGTGCCGCCTATTGTCCCGGTGGCGCCGGGTGCCGAGCAGAAGGACTGGGCACACTGGGGCAATACGCCGGCAGGTAACCGGTTCGCTGCTCTGGATCAGATCAACAAGAGCAACGTCGACAAGCTGCAGGTTGCCTGGACCTTCCACACCGGCGACATTCCGCAGAGCACAGGTGCCGGTGCAGAAGACCAGAACACCCCGCTGCAGGTCGGCGACACGGTCTACACCTGCACCGCCTACGGCAAAGTATTCGCACTGGATGCTGACACCGGCACTCAGCGCTGGAAGTTCGACCCGCAGGGCAGTGCGCCCAACTGGCAGCGCTGCCGAGGCCTGTGCTACTTCGCCGCACCCGCAGCTGCACCCGACGCACCTGCCCAGCCAGCCGCCGCGTGCGCCACACGCGTGTTTCTGCCGACTGGCGACGCTCGCCTGATCGCACTCGATGCCAGGACCGGCGAGACCTGCAAGGACTTTGGTAATCAAGGCGTAGTCGATCTGAAAACCGACATGGGCGAAGTCAAGGAAGGCTACTACCAGCAGACCTCGACGCCGCTGGTGGCGGGCAATGTGGTTGTGGTGGGCGGTCGGGTTGCCGACAACTTCTCCACCGGCGAACCTCCAGGCGTGGTGCGTGCTTTCGACGTACACAGCGGCGAGCTGGTCTGGGCCTGGGATCCGGGTAACCCGAATACCAACAAGCGTCCGCCAGCAGGCGAAACCTACACGCGTGGCACGCCGAACGTCTGGTCGGCCATGCCCTACGATGACAAGCTCGGCCTGATCTACCTGCCGACCGGTAACGCCACACCCGATTTCTTCGGCGGGACGCGTACCGAGCAGGACGACAAATGGTCTTCGTCAGTCGTGGCGGTGGACGTCAAGACCGGTCAGGTGCGCTGGAGCTTCCAGATGACTCACCACGATCTGTGGGACTTCGACATTCCGGCGCAGCCGTTGCTGTATGACATTCCGGACGGCAAGGGCGGTACGCAGCCGGCATTGGCGCAAGTCACCAAGCAGGGCGAGATTTTCCTGCTCAACCGCGAAACCGGCGTGCCGATCTCGCGTGTCGAAGAACGCCCTGTGCCGCAGGGTAATGTGCCGGGCGAGCGCTATTCGCCTACCCAGCCTTTCTCGGTGGACATGCCGTCGATCGGCAACCAGACCTTGAAAGAGTCGGACATGTGGGGCGCCACGGCATTCGACCAGTTGATGTGCCGGATCGCCTTCAAAGGCATGCGTCACGAGGGTGTCTACACGCCACCGGGGCTCGACCCTGCGTTGCACTTCCCCGGCTCGCTGGGCGGCATGAACTGGGGCAGCGTCTCGGTCGACCCGACCAACAACTATATGTTCGTCAATGACATGCGCCTGGGCCTGGCCAACTACATGATCCCGCGCGACAAGATCGCCGCCGGTGCCAGTGGTATCGAAATGGGCGTCGTGCCGCAGACCGGCACACCGTTCGGTGCAATGCGCCAGCGCTTCCTGTCTGCCGTCGGCATTCCGTGCCAGGCACCGCCGTTCGGCACCATGTCGGCGATTGACCTGAAAACCAAAAAGCTGATGTGGCAGGTTCCGGTCGGCACCGTGAAAGACACAGGTCCGATGGGCATCCGCATGGGCCTGCCGATTCCGATCGGCATGCCGACGCTGGGCGCTTCGTTGTCCACCCAGTCGGGCTTGCTGTTCTTCGCCGGTACTCAGGACTTCTACCTGCGCGCCTTCGACAGCGGCAACGGCAACGAAATCTGGAAGGCCCGTCTGCCCGTAGGCAGCCAGTCCGGCCCGATGACCTACGTGTCGCCCAAAACCGGCAAGCAGTACATCCTGCTCACAGCCGGCGGTGCCCGCCAATCGCCGGATCGTGGCGATTACGTAATTGCCTACGCGTTGCCCAAGTAACGTGCTTCAACATTGAGGGGCAGATTTTGCCCCTCGATTTGTCATGTCACATACTGGATGTCTTGCGGACAGATGGATGCTATTGTTGGCTTGTGAAGTAAATGGCCATTTTGGATAGCCAGTCCGAATAATGAGTGTGTTCACTGCTGGGCTCGAAATAGCATCCCAATGTGGTTGTCATTATTTCGCTGTAGTCTGTTTCTGTCATGGGCTGGCTTAACAGATGCTCAATTTCTTTTACGCTATCTCGCAAACAGCTCAAGGGTTCACATTTTACGATCTCTTCAAACACGTGATTGCTGTCCGAGAACTCTTCCGTCCAGTCCTGATGAAAATAGCAACCTATTAATCGGCTCAGGTTGGCGTATTGATCTGTTTTCATGAGGGCGTCCGGCTTTTTGTTATGGGGGCAGGCTTCAATTTTTGATAATTGATGATATAAGGTGCGAATCTATTTGATATGAATGGGCGAGGCGGAATTGTTGATGGGATGTTATTAGGCTGCAGTTTGGCTTTGCGTTTACGAGTGGGCGATTATTCTTTTGACAAGATACTCATAAAAATTCGCTGCATAGAGGATCGCTGCTCCTGAAGGTATTTTCAAGAAGATCTGGCATTCATTGTTTTTGTAGGTATTATAGTCAAAGAAGAAAACTTTGCCCAGGTCCGTTCTGCTGATGACCAATTTTTCTGGGGTGGTCGACTTGTTTTTGAGTTCGTTAATATGTTGGAAGGCAATATCTCCACCCTGTATGCCATCGAAGTCCATGCCGTAGATACTGTAAATCTCCTCGGTGCCTACTTCTCTTCCCGCATAATTTCGTAAAAACCATTTGCAGGAGTCAGGCAGTGGGTGACCTAAACGCTGTTCTGCCTTAATAATCAACTCATCGGCCACAGCGTCGGTAGGTGTTCCAAATGCTGCTACATCCTCATGTGTCTTTATAAGGTTTCCAAGATCAAATGCTGTCAAATTAGTCATTTCATTACTCGTGAGTATTCGCGCAGTTAAATCTAGTTCCACCTCTTGTATCTGCTCCTGAAAATTCAAATAGTTCAGTATTTGTTAGGGAGGCGCTGCAA
>NZ_LJQT01000191.1:0-22265 GCF_001400515.1 Pseudomonas meliae
TTGATCGGAGAATCCTTAAATGCACTCGTTAGTGCGCAATACAACCTGGCGTTACTTGAACAAATCACCGGGCGTATAGCCGAACAAGCCCTTGAACGCAGCGATGAAAGCCGACGTCGAGTCATAACCACAGGCCAGCGCGGTATGGGTCACACTGGCGCCCTCTTCCAGTGCAGAAAGTGAAGACAGCAATCGTGCCCGCTGACGCCAGCCACGAAAGCTCAACCCGGTTTCCCGCTGAAACAGGCGCATCAGGGTTTTCTCGGATGTGCCGAGACGTGCCGCCCAGTCGTGCAGGGTAATCAACTGGCCCGGTTCTTCGATCAACTCGTTGCACAGGCTCAGCAAACGCGGGTGACGCGGCAACGGCAGCGAAAAACCGACTTCCGGCAGGTGCGCCAGTTGGTCCAGCAATACCTGCACCAGCCGCGCCTCATGGCTGTCCTGCTCGGGATAGTCCACGGGCAACAGACAGAAGCTCTTGATCAGTTCGCGGGCCAGCGGCGTGACTTCCAGCACCCGGCAACGCTGTGGTGCCCAGCCGGAATCAGCCGTGCGAATGTACAGGCTGCGCATTTCGGCACGCATGGAGGTCACGACCTCGTGCTCAAGCCCCGCAGGCACCCAGACGCCCCATTGTGGTGGTGCAAAAAAACTACCCTCGGCGGTGTGCACACCCAATACCCCGCTGATCGCGTAGGAAAACTGCACCCAGTCGTGACGATGGGGCGGCGTCCATGAACCGGCGCTGAGGCTTTCAGCGCGGGCATACAGCGGCCGCGGCAGACCGGACAGTGCCGGTATCTGCCGCTCGCCAGTGGGATGTCGCTGATCGATCTGTCCGTTAGTCGGCATCTTATGGCCTTATGTCGCAAGACGGCTGTTATGCAACAGAGTAGCCTGCGCACATCCTTGTTTACAAAAGTTGTCCGGGTCCGTCATGCAATCACTCAAACATTTCAAGCGCGTCGCCACCGACTGGTTCCTCTGGGGCATGGTTTTGGCGACGGTGCTCGCCTACTTTTTCCCGCGTTTCGGTGCTACTGGCGGCAGCATGCACGCTGAATACGTCATCAACATCGGCGTGTTCGTGGTGTTCTTTCTGCACGGCGTGAACCTGTCCAGCGAGCAGATCAAACGAGGGCTGACCAACTGGCGGCTGCACGTGATGATTCAGGTCTTCACGTTTGTGGTGTTTCCGCTGATCTGGCTGGTGTGCGACAAACTGCTCGGCTCGCATGTACCTGCGCTGCTGATGCTGGGCTTTTTCTACCTGTGTGCCCTGCCCTCGACCATTTCGTCCTCGGTGGCGCTGACCGGCAGCGCAGGCGGCAATGTTCCGGCAGCGATTCTCAACGCCAGCATGTCCAGCGTCATCGGGATTTTCATCACGCCGTGGCTGGTGAGCCTGCTGGTCGGCACCGGTGCCGGGGGGATTGATCTGGGCGACACGCTGCTCAACCTGTGCGCGATGCTTCTACTGCCGCTGATACTGGGCCAGTTACTGCGGCCGCTGCTGGGCAAGTTCTTCGCGCGGCACAAGAAGTACACCAACCTGATCGACAAGCTGGTGATCCTCCTGCTGGTGTACGCGGCGTTCTGCAACTCGATGATCTCCGGCATGTGGCAAAGCCAGGGCAACAGCGTGATCCTGACGGCGTTCGTCGGCACCGCGCTGCTGCTGGCGGTGATCCTGTTGATGACCACGCGCACCGCACGGGCGCTCAAGTTCGATCATGCCGATAAGGTCGCGGCGGTGTTCTGCGCCACCAAGAAATCGCTTGCAGCAGGGGCGCCGATGGCAGCGCTGATCTTCGGCAGTAATCCGGGGCTGGGCCTGATCCTGTTGCCGATCATGATCTACCACCCGATGCAGTTGATCGTCTGTTCGATCATCGCCGAGAGCTACGCCAGTCGTCATCGCCAGCAGCTTTCGCAGGCCGCGCTGGAAGAAGCCCAGGCCGCCTGACCACTGTTACATCAGCGCGTCATCGCCCAGCGTGACGCGCGCGTAAAAGACGATTGCCACTGTCGGGATCAACGCTGAATAACCCGGCCTGAGCGCCGTGCCAAAGTGCGTCAGCAGGCGCTGCACCGGCGCCTGGCGAATTGCACCCAGCAACCCTTTGATCGTGCCGGGAGCTTTCTCGGCCTGCGCAGGCTTGAAGAATGCAGCAACGGTCAAACGCTCGGCCAGTGCGTCGATATGTGCCGCATACACTTCCCAGCTCATCGCGCTGACACTGGCGCGAGGCATTTGTACCAGCGGGTGATCGTTGCTGAACGCCTGCCGGAAAAACGTCCGCAGCAGCAGTTCCTCCACTTCAACCACCGTCGCACAGTTGTGCAGCGAATCGCTCAGGCCGTATTGCCGCGCCAGCATGCCCAGCACTCGCGTGTAGGGCACGCCTCGACGCCGGGCGGCATTGATCAGAAAGTGTCCGGCGACCAGCTGGAATTCGCGCACAAATGCGTAGGTGCGATCCGCTTCGGTGGCCTTGAGGCGCGTCCATCGACTGCTGCACAAATGCTTGATGGCCGCCTCCAGCACGTAGTCTGGCGAGCGGGCCAGAACGCTGTGCAGCCAGATGTCCTGCAACACTGGGTCGCGGCTGACCGTCGGTAAAACGGCAACGCCGGTTTCCAGTCCTTCACAGCCGCTGAAGCGAGTTGCGATCAGCACTTCCTGCAAGCGTCTCCAGTAATGGTGATGGCGATAACCCTGCATCCGCACATTCTCGAAATGCTCGACCGGCGTGCGTCCCAGGCTCTTCTCGCCCAGATTCAGCAACAGCACGTGGTCTTCGCTGGAGTAAGCGTTGATCAATCGTCCGCTGATTTTCTGCTTCAACACTTCGGCCTCGGCCGCGTCAATGCGCACCGCAGCAGCCATCAGCAACACATCGCCCACCACCAGCCCGTGTTCGGGCGTCTGTTGCAGGTTCTTGAGCGCGCTGACCAGTAGTCGTCCGCCCAGTGAGTGGCCAATCAGGTTGACCTGTTTTACGTCCGGATGATGTTCGAACAGGTAACGGTCCAGTTGTGCCAGCAACACTTTGCCCATATCGCGAGCCCGGTTGCGGATACGCGCAAAATGAACGACGCGGTCTCCCGCCAGCGCGGCTGCGCCCGCCAGCGGATGCACTCGGGCGGCGGCCATCAACAGGCCACGGGAACGGTTGTCCATCTGGGTAAAATGGCTGGATGGCCAGAACGCCAGAATATTCACGCTTTGGCGCAAGGCACCAGGAATACTGTTGGCCAGCATGCGCCGGTCGTCCAGATCATGCCCTGACGAATAGCAGTGAATGAAGACGTTGGCGACCTCGCCCGATGTCTTGGGCAAGGTCAGAAATTTGAAGTGATTTTCCACGTTGTCCTGTCACACATGGGCGGGTTGCACGCTCAATTTCTGACGATGAAGCGCCTGGCGATGAGTATGATCAGCCGCAGGCAAAACATGATACCGGTCACAGCGATCACCCATTTGGCAACCAGCAGGAAATAACTTTCGATTTCATCGGAAACCAGCCCCACCAGCAACCCCATCCCGCCGATCAGCAACCCAATCAGCGCCAGGCCGATATAGGGCCTCAGCCAGCGGGTCCGCGCGCCTTTGTCAAACAGATAGAACACCGTGCCGATCAGAATCAGAAGTACCGATACCCCAATGATGAACCCCATGCCTTACCTCAACGTTACAGGCCAATAATGCTGACTGTTCATCCCGCGCACGGGTGTGACGCGGAGCGTCACGAAATGCATTCCCACGCTGGAGCGTGAGGAACGAGAGGTGTCCAGAAGAACCTTATCGTGCCAATGCTCCGCGTCGGCATGCCGTTCATGACGCTCCGCGTCATATCTCTTTAGACGTACCGTCCTTTTCCGCTGTGGATTATGCCCATGCCCCCAGTATTTGCCTAACGCTCCAGAATCGCCGTAACACCCTGCCCGCCAGCTGCGCAGATCGAAATCAATCCACGCCCGCTGCCTGCTGCATCGAGCAGTTTGGCGACTATCCGGCCTCCGGTTGCGGCAAACGGATGCCCGGCTGCCAGCGAGCTGCCTTTGACGTTCAGTTTGCTGCGGTCAATAGCACCCAATGGCGCGTCCAGTCCCAGACGGGTCTGGCAGTAATCAGCGTCCTCCCAGGCTTTGAGCGTGCACAGCACCTGCGCGGCAAAGGCTTCGTGGATTTCGTAGTAATCAAAATCCTGAAGGGTCAGGCCATTGCGCGCCAGCAGGCGTGGAACGGCGTAGGCCGGGGCCATCAGCAGCCCTTCTGCGCCGTTGACGAAATCCACCGCCGCGGCCTCGCCATCCCGCCAATAGGCCAGCACCGGCAGGCCGCGCTCGTGCGCCCACTCTTCACTGGCCAGCAACACCACCGACGCGCCGTCGGTCAGCGGCGTCGAGTTGCCGGCCGACAGCGTGCCCTTGGCACTTCGCTCGAATGCAGGCTTGAGGCCAGCCAGCTTTTCGAGGGTCAGGGTCCGGGCGCAGGTTGTTGTCACGGATCAGCCCAAGGTACGGCGTCATCAAGTCATCCTGCCAGCCCTCGGCGTAGGCTGCGGCCATTTTCAGATGGCTCTCGAGCGCCAGTTGATCCTGCGCCCCGCGTTCTATGCCCCAGTTCTGCGCCATCAGCTCACAATGCTGGCCCATAGACAACCGCGTACGTGGCTCGCCGTTACGGGGCAGCTCCGGTTTGAGGTGATGCGGACGCAACTGCATCAGGGCCTTGATCTTGTCGCCCGGCGTCTTGCCGTGGTTGACTTTTAACAGAATCTTGCGCAGCCCTTCATTGACACCTATCGGCGCATCCGACGTGGTGTCCACGCCCCCGGCAATGCCGCACTCGATCTGCCCCAGCGCGATTTTGTTGGCCACCAGCAACGCGGCTTCCAGCCCCGTGCCGCAGGCTTGCTGAATGTCATACGCCGGGGTCTGCGCCGACAGTCGCGAGCCGAACACGCATTCGCGGGTCAGGTTGAAGTCTCTGGAGTGCTTGAGCACCGCGCCTGTCACTACCTCGCCCATGCGCAACCCGTGCAGATTGAAGCGCTCGATCAGCCCCTCCAGAGCGGCAGTGAGCATGTCCTGATTGCTGGCAGTGGCGTAAGGACCATTGGAGCGGGCGAACGGAATGCGGTTACCGCCAACGATGGCGACCCGACGAGGATGCGTCATGGAAAACTCCCTTTCTTCAAGCGAATGGATGAGCCGTGTCGATCGCAAGAACAAACGTCATGCCACCGTGGTCCATTCCTTTGAACCCCGACTTCAGGAGAGTGTTCCATGCCGTCAGATCGCTATATTGATTTCGCCAATTCCGACATGGGTCGGCGCCTGGTGAATGCCGTCGGTCTGCCCGCCCCCACGCACCTGGAGCGCTGGCAGGCCGGCCGGCTTCGTCCTGTAGAAGGCACACTGCTGATCAGTGCCGGGCCGCTGGGGGATCAGGTCCGGCAGTTCGCCAGCCGTCTGACCGACTCGCTTTACAGTTTTGGCAGTGACATGCCTGGCGCCACCACCTGGGTGTCCAACCAGGGGCCTCGCCTGAAAGCGGTGGTGTTCGACGCCAGCCAGATTCTGCGCACTGAGCAGCTCAGGCAGCTGCGGGACTTCTTTCAGCCACTGCTGCGCAATCTTGACCACTGCGCACATGTGGTCATCCTCGGCAAATCCCCCGAAACACTCGCTGATCCGCTGGCGGCCAGCACTCAACAGGCCATCGTAGGTTTCAGCCGCTCGCTGGCCAAGGAAGTGCGCAACGGCGCAACGGTCAAGCTGCTGCAAGTGGATGACGACGCGCAGGATCAACTGGAGGGCGCCTTGCGCTTCTTCCTGACGCCCAAGGCTGCGTTCATCTCCGGTCAGTTTGTCCACCTGAGCGCCTGTCCGGGCAAAGTGCAGGACTGGACTCGCCCGCTGGCCGGACGCAAGGCTGTGGTGACGGGCGCGGCGCGCGGCATCGGTGCGTCGATTGCCGAGACCCTGACCCGTGATGGCGCGCAGGTCATCCTGCTGGACGTGCCACAGACCAAAAACGAACTGGAAGCACTGGCCTCACGGCTCGGCGGCCAGGCGCTGGCGCTGGATATCTGCGCGGCGGATGCTCCGGCCCAGTTGCTTGAACACCTGCCGGACGGCGTCGACATACTGGTGCATAACGCTGGCATCACGCGTGACAAGACGCTGGTCAACATGCCGGAGGACTTCTGGGATTCGGTACTGGCGGTCAACCTCAACGCTCCGCAAGTGCTGACTCAGGTGCTTCTCGACGCCGGTGCGCTGAGGGATAACGCGCGGATTGTGCTCATGGCGTCGATCAGCGGCATTGCCGGTAATCGCGGGCAAACCAACTACACCACCAGTAAGGCCGGTCTGATCGGTTTTGCCAAGGCGATGGCTCCCGGGCTCAAGTCGCGCGGCATCAGCATCAATGCCGTCGCGCCAGGCTTCATCGAAACGAAAATGACCGCGCACATGCCGTTCACCCTGCGTGAGGCAGGACGGCGCATGAGTTCGCTCGGTCAGGGCGGTTCGCCACAGGATGTTGCTGAAGCTGTGGCGTGGTTCAGCCAGCCGGGCAGCGGCGCGGTGAGCGGTCAGGTTCTACGTGTATGTGGTCAAAACGTGATCGGGGCATAAGCCCCAGCATCGAATTCAAGGAGATGGATGATGACGGCTCACTGGCGCTACCTCAATTCTCTGCAGCCCCTGTCCAACCTGTTCATCCAGGCAGCGCTCAGGCGCAAGGTCACAGGGTCGCAGTTACCCGATCTGGGATTGCGAAGCTGGATCGCGGTCGATACCGACAAGCTTGATGCCTACCGCAAGGTCTGTGGATTCGAAGAAAGCAGCCTGCTGCCGCCGACGTATCCGCATGTGCTGGCCTTTCCGTTACAAATGCAGCTGATGACCTCTCAGGAATTCCCGTTTCCGTTGCTGGGGCTTATTCACCTTGCCAATCGCATTCGCACTCATCGCCCGCTCGGCGGCGTAAGCCAGCTGTATATCAGCGTTCAGGCCACCGACCTGCGCCCGCACGCCAAAGGCGCCACCTTCACCCTGGTGACTCAGGCCGAGGACGGCATGGGCCTGCTTTGGGAAGAAGAAAGTACCATGCTGTGCACCGCTGTGCATCTGGAAGACGCGCCTGTAGAGCATCCCGAGCTTGCGCCGCTGCCCCTGATCGAGCTGGACAACTGGCGTGCGTCGGCACAAATCGGGCGCGAGTACGCCAAGGTGTCGGGCGACTACAACCCGATTCACCTCAGCGCACCCAGCGCCAAGCTGTTCGGCTTCCCGCGTGCCATCGCTCACGGCATGTGGCTCAAGGCACGTACGCTCGCGGCCCTTGGCGAGCACTTGCCAGCCTCGAATGTCGAGATCAGCGTGCAGTTCCAGAAGCCGGTACGCCTGCCCGCCGACGTCACACTCTCGGCCAGCGCCGCTGGCTCTCATGGTCAGTTCCGTGTCGAAGGCCAGGAGGGCATCGTGCATATGATCGGTAGCTGGCAGCCTGCAACCGAGTGATGCATCCCTGATAAAACCCTCTGACGGGAGCACCGCTCCCTTCAATGGCTGAACAAACCGCAACGCCCACTTGCCTGGCGACCCGTTCCCCCTGAAGCTATGCACCTTCAGGAGAGCACGATGAACCTCGACGAGTTGACCCAACGCCCGCACCGCATCCGCGACCAGAATGACTGGAAGCAATTTCACAGCCCGAAAAATCTGGCCATGGCTGCCAGCGTGGAAATGGCTGAGCTGGTGGAGATATTCCAGTGGCTGCGTGAAGACCAGTCCCGCGAGCTGCCTGCCGACCAACTGGAACATGCCGGTCAGGAAGTCGGCGATATCGTTCTTTATCTGTTGTTGCTGTGCAGCGAGCTGGGGCTGGACATGGAAACCGTGGTGCGCAACAAGCTGGCAGACAGCGAGCGGAGATTTGCCAAGTGAGTGATCGGCATTTCGACCAGCTGGCGACCCGCTTTGCAGAAAAGATCTACGGCGGTGCCAAGGGAGCCGTTCGTCTAGCGGTGCTGCAGGTCGATTTGACCGAGACGCTGCCCGCACGACCGCTTCGCGTGCTGGATATCGGCGCGGGGCTGGGCCACATGTCACTGTGGCTGGCCGAACAAGGACATGAAGTGACCCTGGCCGAGCCCGCCGAACCCATGCTCGAAGGCGCACGTCAGCGCTTTGTCGAGGCCGGACAGGCGGCGTCCTTCATTCAGGCTCCTTGGCAGGCGCTGCCCGGTTTACTGAGCGACACTTACGATCTGGTGCTGTGCCACGCCGTGCTGGAATGGCTGGCCGAGCCGCACGCCATCCTTCCGGTACTGCGCCGCTTGACCCGCGACGATGGCTGGCTGTCACTGGCTTTTTACAACCGTGATGCGCTGATCTATCGCAACTTGTTGAAAGGTCATTTCCGCAAGATGCGCAAAAATGACATGGCCGGGGAAAAGCAGAGCCTGACGCCACAACAACCGCTCGACCCTCGGGAACTGGCGACGCAACTTGAAGGCCTGTGGCAAGTCGAAACCCGTAGCGGGGTGCGGGTATTTCACGATTACATGCCGGTTGAATTCCAGGCTCGGGCCGAGCTGACGGATCTGCTGGAAATGGAACTGGCGCATCGGCGTCATCCAGCCTTTGCCGGGCTGGGTCGATACCTTCACTGGATGTGCCGTCCGGTCTGACATCACTGCGGAGCCCACCATGAAACACCGTTCTGCCTTGTTTGCCGTGCTGCTGGGGACCAGTCTGTTCGGGATCAGCGCCTGCCAGAGCGACAACCCGTATGTCGCCAGCTCTCTGCCCATGCCGCCCGCTCCTGCGCAGGCGGCAAGGACGCTGGACATGAGCGCCTACCCTGCGCCGCCGCGGGACTATGGGCGTTATCGGTCCTGGGGCTGGCTCAACGGCCAGCTGCCGCCCGGTACGGCGTGGGTGGATTCGGCGCAGGTGGTCGAAGCCGTGAGCAACGGTCTGGACCAGCGTGGTTTGCGACCGGCTCGCGGCAATCAGCCGGCAGACTTGTACGTCACTGCCACGACCCGCCAGGAAACCCGGCTGCGTCAGGTGCGTGAAGATTACGATCCCTACTATGGGGGCGGCATGGGCTATGGCCGCTACGATGGCTACCGGCCCGGTTACGGCGGCTACGCCAGCGTGCCGGTGGTACGCACCTATCAGGAAAAGGTCATGGTGGTGCAGATCAACCTGATCGACGCGCGCAGCAACCAGCCGGTATGGAGCGCCAGCGCCGATGCGCGCGCCAGCAATAATCTGGCCGACCGCAGCAGTGCGTTGCGCCAGGCCGTGCAACAGGCTCTGGCGGCCTACCCGCCTTCGTAACCCTTTCGGAGAACTGCCATGTTTCGCCGTATCGTTCTGCTGACCTGTGCCGTGCTGCTGACGGCCTGTCAGAGCAACTCGATCAATCGCGACTTCGATGCCCAGCGGGATTTCGGCGGCTATCGCAGCTGGAGCTGGAAGGAGCCCGCCGTTCAGTATCAGCCTGACAATGATCCGCGGCTCAAGAGCGACCTGACCGAGCAGCGTCTTCGCCAATCGATCGGCGAACAGCTGGACCAGCGCGGTCTGCGCATGGCAACAGCCGGTGCCCGGCCGGATTTGAAAGTGCAGGCCTGGCTGATTGTCGAAAACCGTCAGCAGACGGTCAGCACCAACTATGGCGGGGGCTGGAATCCCTGGGGTGGTTATGGCTACTGGAACGGGCCGATGAACACCGAAACCCGCAGCGTCGACTACAAGGTCGGCACCTTGCAGATTGATATGTTCGACGGTAAGGACGGCAAACTGGTCTGGCGCGGCAGCACCGAGCGCATCCTTAACGACAACGCTGGCAACCCGGCTGAACGGGAGCAGGCCATCCGCACCACGGTGGCAAAAATTCTGGAGCAATATCCGCCGCGCTAACCTCGCCTGACGTGTTGCGCAATGAGCAGCGCGATCGAGGCTCAGGCCTGCAGATCGCCCTGCATTTCATCGAGTAGCTCCTGAATCGCGTCGAGGCGTTCTTCGGGGTCGTCGATTTCCAGAAGCTCCACCTTGTCCTTTTCGGTGAACGGCAGCAGATAGGCAAGCTGGTTGGACAATGAATACTGCCCACCGGCCGACACGCCCATGTTCAAGGACGCCACCATCGGGTGCTCGGCCAGCGCTTCCAGCAGTGCAACGAGGTCGGCGTCTTCTTCCTGCAACGGACGCTCCACTGGCTCTTGCAGCCATTCAACCTCGGCCATCAGCAGTTGATCGCGCTGAACTTCAGCGGCGACCACCCGGAAGCGCCGCCCACCGACGACACGGATGCCCAGCAAGCCGTTGTCCTGCTGCTGGAAATCCGTGACCAGTGCTTCGCAGCCAATCGGCGAGTAGCCGCCCGGCACGGTGCCCACCTCACTTCCTTCGGTGATGCACACCACACCAAACCCTTCACCCTGCTTCATGCAGCGGCCGATCATGTCCAGATAGCGCGCTTCAAACAACTGCAGATCAAGCACGCAACCTGGAAACAGCACAGCGTTCAACGGAAACAATGGCAACGTCATGGAAAAGCCTCCTTTAAATGGCCAGCGACATTGCCAGCGGCAGGAACAGTGCCGTCGCAACGCCCATCAGACTCATTGCCAACGCAGCAAAAGCCCCCGATTCCTCTCCCTCCTGCAATGCCACGGAAGTCCCCACCGCATGAGCGGTAAGACCCAGTGCCATGCCGCGAGCCGTAGGGTTATCAACCCCGGCCAGCGACAGCAGACCGGGGCCGAAAATGGCACCGAATACGCCAGTAATCAACACAAAAACCGCCGCCAGGGCTGCGACGCCGCCGATCTGCTCGGCAACCAGCATGGCGATGGGCGAGGTGACCGACTTGGGTGCCATGGTCATCAGAATCATATGGTCGGCACCGAACAGCACCCCGAACCCGACACACAACCCGGTGGCAAAAACCCCGCCGACTACCAGCGTAGTCAAGACAGGCCAGAACAGCTGTCGGATTCGGCGCATATTCAGGTAAAGCGGCACCGCCAGCGCCACGGTCGCAGGCCCCAGCAGCGTGCTGAGAATTTCAGTGCTCTTGCGGTACTCGGTGTATTCAAGATCGCAGAACAGCACAACACTGATTACCACCACCATCGAGACCAGCACCGGCTGCAGAAACAGCCAACGGGTTCGCTCGTACACAGCCATCGCCAGTTGATAGGCACCCAGGGTGATCGCGATGCCAAAAAGCGGATGGTGAATCACCGATAGCCATGCACCGTGCCAGTCCATATTCATGACCCCTCCTGGCGTCGGGCCTGGCACCTGATGAGTGTCTGCATCAGCCAGCCGACAAAGGTCACGGAAATCATCAACGACAGGGTCAGCGTACCGAAGATCGCCCAGAAGTCCTTGGCGATGGCCGACGCATACACCATAACGCCAACGGCAGGCGGTACCAGCAGCAGCGGCAGATAACGCAGCAGACTGCTGGCGGCCATGCTGATCGGCTCGCTCACTTCACCGCGCAGCACCAGATAGGCCATCAACAGCACAAGACCGATGATCGGCCCCGGCAATATCGATAGAAACAGATGGTTCAGCGCGGTTCCCAACAATTGGAACAGCACCAGCCATGTCAAACCCCGTAACAACATGAGGACCCCGGCAAATAAACGAATCCAGCGAATTATCGGCGTCATTATAAACACGCCGCGTTGCAGGTCATGAGCGGGTATTCGTATTGAGGCAGTTGCTTGACCAACCGGCAACACTCTGCTGATCTTGTGATTCGCCCGCAGGCGTTAGCTGATGCGGGCGGTGGCACCTCGACACAAACCACATCAGACAAGGAGAGCGGCATGCCTTCTGTACCCGTCACAGAGCTCAAGCATTACATTGGCAAGGACGCAGAATGTTCAGACTGGCTGACCATCGACCAGGAGCGCATCAACCTGTTCGCTGAAGCCACAGGGGACTTCCAGTTCATTCATGTCGACCCGGTCAAAGCGGCGCAGACTCCGTTCGGCGCGACTATTGCGCATGGTTTCCTGTCGTTGTCACTGATCCCCAAGCTGATGGAGGGCATCATGGTGCTGCCCGAAGGCTTGAAGATGGCGGTCAACTACGGGATGGACAGCGTGCGCTTCGTTCAGCCAGTGCTGGTCAACTCTCGCGTGCGTCTCAAGGTCCAGTTGACTGAAGTGACCGAGAAAAAACCCGGCCAATGGCTGCTCAAGGCAATCGCCACACTGGAGATCGAAGGTCAGGAAAAACCCGCTTTTGTGGCCGAACCTTTAACCCTGTGTTTCGTGTAACACGTTTAAAACATGAAACAGTCGTAACAGACTGTTTCATCCCGCTTACTCGCTGCGGCATACTCCCCTGCGGTCGTGCCCCATAACATCTGCTCAAGCAGAGCCGGGCCCGCCCCTGAATCATTCTTCCGGGATCTCACATGCGCGCGCTCGCTCCATTGGCTTTGACACTCTTGATCGCAGGCTGCGGTGATGGCGAATCAATTTTGCCGCCCGACGGCCGCCTCTCCGACGGCGGGCGCTATCGCGGCGATCTGGTCAACGGCGTATTGCAGGGCCAGGGCCGTATCGACTACCCCAACGGCAGCTGGTACGCAGGCCAGTTCGAAAACGGCCTGCGCCAAGGCCAGGGTGAATGGCACGCCAGCAACGGCGACGTCTACAAGGGTGGTTTCGAGCAAGGCCTGTTCAACGGTCAGGGCAGATTGACGACCCGCAATGGCGCGAGTTATGTCGGTAACTTCAAGCTCGGGCTGCGCGACGGCGAAGGCACTCAGAAAGACAAGGGCGTGCTTTATCGCGGTCAGTTCAAGGCAGGCCTGTACGACGGCCCCGGACGTCTGGAGCTTGAAGACGGCAGCCAGCACCAGGGCATGTTCGCCAATGGCAAGGCCAACGGCGAAGGTTCGCGCAGTGACGCCAGCGGCAATCAATACAGCGGTAATTTTGTCGACGGTCAATTGCAGGGCACCGGCAGCTTCACCAGCGCTGATGGCGATCAATACGTCGGCAACTTTCGCAACAGCCAGCTCGACGGCAAAGGTCGCTATGAAAATAGCGACGGCGACGTCTGGAGCGGTGATTTCAAGGAAGGCGCGCTGACCGGCAAAGGCGAATTGATCGGTGCTGACGGCAGCCGTTATCAAGGCGACTTCGACAACTGGCGCTTCATGGGGCAAGGCCAGCTGCAACTGGCCGACGGCAGCCGCTATGTCGGCCAGTTCGCCGATGACACCTATCAGGGCGATGGCGTGCTGATCTCCCCGGACGGCAAGGAGCAGCGCGGTATCTGGGCCAATGGCCAACGGGTGCGCGACGCCAAAGGCAAACTGCTGCCCGACGCACTTGAAGCAGGGCTGCTGGTACAAGGCACCCTGCTGGAAAAAGCGCTGGCCGCAGTCCCTGCGTCAACGCCCGCCACCGAGCTTTACACCCTGGTCGTGGGCGGCGACGGCAAGCAGAGTGTGTTCATGCGCGAGGCAGACTATGTCAGCAACCTGCTGAAGTCGCGTTTTGGAGCCGTCGGGCAGGTCAGTCTGGTCAATCATCGCGACCACATGGATGACCGGCCAATGGCAACCCGCGAGACCATCTCCCGCGCAGCCCAGACACTCGCGCAACGTACCGGCCCGGAAGACCTGATCTTCATTTACCTGACCAGCCACGGCACCCAGGACCATGAGCTGGTGCTGGACCAGCCGCGTCTGTCGCTGGCCGACCTGCCCGCCGATGCCCTCGCCGCGGCCCTTGCGCCACTAAAGAATCGTGACAAGATCGTGGTGATTTCGGCCTGTTATTCCGGTGGTTTCATTCCAGACCTGAAAGATGAACGCACGTTGATCATGACCGCCTCACGCGCCGACCGGGTGTCGTTCGGCTGCTCGGAAGAGGCTGATTTCACTTACTTTGGCGATGCACTATTCGCCAGGGCACTGGTCGAAACCGATGACCTGCAACACGCTTTCAACGAAGCAAAAGCCTATGTTGCCCAACGAGAGAGCGAAGACAATTTCGACGCCTCCGAACCGCAGATATGGGCACCGAAAGGAGTTCTGGCGCGCTGGCAGCAGTTGCGCAAAAGCCAGGCCGAACGCGCTTTGAATACGGCGTTGAACCGCACGGAAGCGAAGACCTCGACTAGCCACTAGGCTATCAGTGTATGAAGGGAGAACGGTTATGTATCTGACGCCGCAACACATCCTGCTTGCAGGGGCCACCGGCCTGACGGGCGAGCACTTGCTTGACCGCCTGCTCAACGAACCGACAGTCAGCCGCGTGCTGGCACCAACGCGCAGGCCCTTGGCAGAACACCCGCACCTTGAAAACCTGGTCGGCGAGCTGACCACTCTGCTGCCAACACTGGCTGGCCGTGTGGATATCGCGTTCTGCTGCCTGGGCACCACGATCAAGCAAGCGGGCTCACAGGATGCGTTCAAGGCGGTTGATCTGGACCTGGTCACAGCGTTCGCCAAACGAGCGCGTGAGCTGGGCGCGCGCCACTTGCTGGTAATCAGTGCGATTGGTGCAGACCCCAAGTCCAGCACCTTCTACAACCGTATCAAAGGCGAGACGGAACAGGCATTGCGCGCGCAGGACTGGCCGCAACTGACCATCGCCCGCCCTTCATTGCTGGTAGGCAGCCGCACCGAAACCCGCTGGGTCGAGCAACTGGCAGCCCCCATCGCCAAACTGATCCCCGGTAAGTATGGCGCTATCGAAGCCTGCCAGCTGGCCCGCGCCATGTGGCGCCTGGCGCTGGAAGAGCAGAATGGCGAGCGTATCGTCGAGTCGGATGAACTGCGCAAGCTGGGCAAGTAGATGACGGTCGCTGCGGCCGGACGATGATCGTTTTCCAGCCCATCGCATGATCGTTCCCATGCTCCGCGTGGGAATGCAATTCGTGACGCTCTGCGTCACCCAAGGGAGCATTACCTGATAGCGCAGGTGTTGCACCGGTAACCCTAAAGCCCGCCCGTAGCCTGAACCCCTAGTCCCGCTGCCGTCAGCAATGACAGCGGCAGCAACAAGGTGTCGAGCAGCGCGCTGCCCGGCAGGTCCAGGCCCGGATAGCTCGGTGCTTCGGCACCGAAACGGTCAGCCGCACAGCAACCACCCTGCAGCGCATACATATTCAACCGCGTGCCTGCATACACCACCGGCGCGCCGGGTTTGGCCGCATCGAGCGTGCGCGCGGTGGCGCAGCCGGTCAGTGCCAGCGCAAGTGATATCAATATCAGCTTATTCATCGCCGCCAATGTGGTGCTCGCCCCAACGCGGCAGCATGTCCTGAGGAATATTCAGCAGATTGAGAATCCGCGCGACGACAAAGTCCACCAGGTCGTCGATGGTCTGCGGCTGATGATAAAAGCCCGGAGATGCGGGCAGAATCACCGCACCCATGTTCGACAGCTTGAGCATGTTCTCCAGATGAATACTGGAAAACGGAGCCTCGCGGGGCACCAGAATCAACTGGCGACGCTCCTTGAGCGTGACGTCGGCAGCGCGTTCGATCAAATTGTTGCAGGCCCCGGTAGCAATTGCCGACAGCGAACCGGTGGAGCATGGCACCACCACCATTGCGCTGGGCGAACCAGAACCTGACGCCACTGGCGACATCCAGTCGTCACGACCATAAACGCGAATCTGCCCGGCAGACGCGCCGGTGTATTCCGTCAGAAACGCCTGCATCATCATCGGTTTGGGTGGCAGGCGTACGTCGGTCTCGGTGGCCATTACCAACTGCGCGGCCTTGGAAATCAGGAAGTGCACCTCCCGGTCCTCACGCACCAGACAATCCAGCAAGCGCAGGCCATATTGCGCGCCAGAAGCGCCGGTCATCGCAACCGTAACGCGCTCCGGACCGCTCATTTCAGCGCCTCGGCCAGTTTGCCGTGCAGACCGCCAAAGCCGCCGTTGCTCATGATGACGATATGCGTGCCGGGCCGCGCCTGGCTATGGACTCGCGCGATGATTGCTTCAAGCGAATCACATACCGTCGAGGGTACGCTGCCTCCTGCGACCGTAGCCGCCAGGTCCCAGCCAAGATTGGGCGGGGCATACCAGACCACCTGATCTGCCTGACTCACGCTTTCCGGCAGACCATCGCGGTGCGCGCCAAGCTTCATGGAATTGGAACGCGGTTCGATGACGGCAATGATCGGCGCATCACCGATTTTCTTGCGCAGGCCATCCAGCGTGGTGGCAATGGCCGTCGGGTGGTGAGCGAAGTCATCATAAATAGTGATGCCGCGCACTTCGGCGACCTTTTCCATGCGCCGCTTGACGCTCTTGAAGGCGCTGAGTGCCTGCACGCCCAGCGAAGGCACAACGCCCACGTGGCGAGCAGCCGCCAGCGTTGCCAGGGCATTGGCCACGTTGTGCTGACCGGTCATGTCCCACTCGACGCAACCTTGAAGCTGGCCCTCGAACAACACTTCAAAACGCGAACCGTCTTCACTCAACAGTCGAGCCTGCCACTGACCGCCTTCGCCAGTGGTTTGCACCGGCGTCCAGCAGCCCATTTCGATGACCCGCGACAACGCAGGCTCGGTGGTCGGATGGATCACCAGGCCTTCACTCGGAATGGTACGCACCAGATGGTGAAACTGGCGTTCGATAGCGGGCAGATCCGGGAAGATGTCGGCATGATCGAACTCAAGGTTATTGAGGATCGCAGTGCGCGGGCGGTAATGAACGAACTTGGAGCGCTTGTCGAAAAACGCACTGTCGTATTCATCGGCCTCGACTACGAAGAACGGGGTGTCACCCAGACGCGCCGACACGGCGAAGTTCTGCGGGATGCCGCCGATCAGGAAACCGGGGCTCATGCCGGCATGTTCCAGCACCCAGGCCAGCATACTGCTGGTGGTGGTCTTGCCGTGCGTACCGGCCACCGCCAATACCCAGCGGTCTTGCAGCACATGGTCGGCCAGCCATTGCGGGCCGGACACATACGGCAAACCTTTATTCAGCACGTATTCAACCGCCGGGTTGCCACGCGACAGCGCATTGCCGATCACAACCAGATCAGGTGCCGGGTCCAGTTGCGCAGAATCGTAACCCTGGGTCAGCTCGATGCCCTGGGCTTGCAGTTGGGTGCTCATCGGCGGATAGACGTTGGCGTCGGAGCCGGTGACCCGGTGCCCCGACTCTTTGGCGAGCACCGCCAGAGAACCCATGAACGTGCCGCAGATACCAAGGATATGAATATGCATGACCAACCTCTCAGAACATCTGCGCAGGTTAACGTAGGGACGGTGAAATGGCACCCTGAGTTTGTCCGCTGCATTGCCTGCACAGGCCATTTCAATGACCGGCAGATAAGCCTAAAGTCCTAACCACGGTCGGATGCAATTGGCCTATTCTTGAACGCTTATTGCCATATGCCCGAAAGCAGAATCGACACAGACTCCCTCACAACAAGAACCAGGAGACATATCATGCGTTACGCTCATCCCGGTACCGAAGGCGCTATCGTCAATTTCAAGGAACGCTACGGTAACTATATCGGCGGCGAGCTCGTCGCACCGGTGAAAGGCCAGTATTTCACCAACACCTCGCCGGTCACCGGCAAGGCCATTGCAGAGTTTCCGCGCTCCACCGCCGAAGACATCGACAAGGCCCTCGACGCTGCGCACGCTGCCGCTGCGGCCTGGGGCTCGACCTCGGTGCAGGCACGCTCGCTGGTCCTGCTGAAGATTGCCGATCGCATCGAAGCCAATCTGGAAGTCCTGGCCATCACCGAAACCTGGGATAACGGCAAGGCAATCCGCGAAACCCTCAACGCCGATATTCCGCTGGCCGCCGACCATTTCAGCTACTTCGCCGGCGTGCTGCGTGCGCAGGAAGGCAGCGCCGCCGAAATCGACGGCAATACCGTGGCCTATCACATTCATGAGCCGCTGGGCGTGGTCGGGCAGATCATCCCGTGGAACTTCCCGCTCCTGATGGCCGCCTGGAAACTCGCCCCTGCGCTGGCTGCCGGTAATTGCATCGTGCTCAAACCTGCCGAGCAGACGCCGCTGGGCATCAGCGTGCTGATCGAACTGATCGGCGACCTGCTGCCTCCCGGCGTGCTGAACATCGTGCAGGGTTATGGCCGCGAAGCGGGTGAAGCGCTGGCCAGCAGCAAACGCATCGCCAAGTCGGCTCGCACATCATGAAACTGGCGGCGGACAACATCATCCCGTCCACCGTCGAGCTGGGCGGCAAGTCGCCGAACATCTTCTTCGAAGACATCATGAGCGCCGAACCAGAGTTCATCGACAAGGCCGCCGAAGGTTTGGTGCTGGCGTTCTTCAATCAGGGCGAAGTCTGCACTTGCCCGTCCCGCGCGCTGGTGCAGGAGTCGATCTATCCACAGTTCATGGAAGCGGTGATGCGCAAGGTCGAGAAGATCAAGCGCGGCGACCCGCTGGACACTGACACCATGGTCGGCGCTCAGGCATCCGAGCAACAATTCGACAAGATTCTTTCGTATCTGGACATCGCCAAGGGCGAAGGCGCCGAGCTGCTGACCGGCGGCAAGGTCGAGAAGCTTGAGGGCAGCCTGTCCACTGGCTACTACATCCAGCCGACGCTGCTCAAAGGCAACAACAAGATGCGTGTGTTCCAGGAAGAAATCTTCGGCCCGGTGGTCAGCGTCACCACCTTCAAGGACGAAGCAGAAGCTGTGGCCATCGCCAACGACACCGACACCGAGTTCGGTCTGGGCGCAGGCTTGTGGACCCGCGACATCAACCGCGCCTACCGTGTGGGCCGGGCGATCAAGGCCGGACGAGTCTGGACCAACTGCTACCACCTGTACCCGGCCCACGCCGCATTCGGTGGCTACAAGAAGTCCGGCGTCGGCCGCGAAACCCACAAAATCGCGCTTGAGCACTATCAACAGACCAAAAACCTGCTGGTGAGCTATGACACCAACCCGTTGGTTTTTTTCTAGGCCAGCTGATTGTCCGAATATCGTTACCACGCTCCAGCGTGGTAACGCGGTTCTGGACGCTCTGCGTCCGATCTCGAATGCGCGGGGTCAGCACGAGCTTGTGACGCAGAACGTCACGAACTGCATGCCGACGCGGAGCATCGGCACGATAGTCGCCTCAGGATGTTCATCGTTCCCATGCTCCGCGTGGGAATGCCTTTCTGGATGCTCTGCGTCCGATCTCAAATGCGCGGTGTCAGCACAATAGTCATCTCAAAAAGCATCGCGCACCAACCCTGTGCATGGCGCCTTGGCATACTGCCTTGGCGTGATGCATCTTTGCTCTGAATCCTCTGTTCATGGTTGCAAACTCGCACTCCCGGTCGGGATGGAGTATTAATTGCTTGCATCGCTTCCCACAGTCGTTTGAACCGGGACGTCACCGGTTCACCCGAAAGACTACGTCCGACGCAAACAGCGCGACGTCATGGAGAATCTGTATGGCGAGCTTTTCCCATTCTGTCGGTGCGCAGACGTACCGCTTCGACAGCCTCAAAGAAGTCATGGCCAAGGCCAGCCCCGCGCGATCCGGTGATTATCTGGCCGAGGTTGCGGCGCAAAGCGACGGCGAGCGCGTTGCAGCGCAGATGACGCTGGCGAATATTCCGCTCAAGCACTTTCTTGAAGAAGCCCTGATCCCGTACGAACAGGACGAAGTCACCCGGCTGATCATCGATACCCACGACAAACTGGCGTTTGCCCCGGTCAGCCATCTGACGGTCGGCGGCTTTCGTGACTGGCTGCTCAGCGAGCAGGCCGATGAAACCAGCCTGCGCGCCTTGGCTCCCGGCCTGACACCGGAAATGGCCGCTGCCGTGTCGAAAATCATGCGCGTGCAGGACCTGGTTCTGGTGGCACAGAAGATCCGGGTGGTGACGCGCTTTCGTAACACCATGGGCCTGCGCGGGCGGCTGTCGACACGCCTGCAACCCAATCATCCCACCGACGACCCGTCCGGCATTGCCGCCAGCGTGCTCGACGGCCTGCTGTACGGCAATGGCGATGCCATGATCGGTATCAACCCGGCAACCGACAGCACCTCGTCCATCGTCGCCTTGCTGGAAATGCTCGACGCCATCGTCCAGCGCTATGAAATCCCGACCCAATCCTGCGTGCTGACCCATGTCACTACGTCCATCGAAGTGATAAACCGTGGCGTACCGGTGGACCTGGTGTTCCAGTCGATCACCGGCACCGAGGCCGCCAACGCAAGCTTCGGCATCAGTCTCAAGCTGTTACAGGAAGGCTACGAAGCGGGCCTGAGCCTGAACCGCGGCACCCTCGGAAAAAACCTGATGTATTTCGAGACCGGGCAAGGCAGCGCGCTGTCGGCCAACGCACATCACGGCGTCGACCAGCAGACCTGCGAAACCCGAGCCTATGCCGTCGCCCGGCATTTCAATCCGTTTCTGGTCAACACCGTGGTCGGTTTCATCGGCCCCGAGTACCTCTACAACGGCAAGCAGATCATCCGTGCCGGTCTGGAGGATCACTTCTGCGGCAAGCTGCTGGGTGTGCCGATGGGCTGTGACATCTGCTACACCAACCACGCAGAAGCCGATCAGGACGACATGGATACCCTGCTGACGCTGCTGGGAGTTGCCGGGATCAACTTCATCATGGGCATCCCCGGCTCGGACGACATCATGCTCAATTATCAAACCACCTCGTTCCACGATGCGCTGTATGCCCGGCAAAGCCTGGGCCTGCGTCCCGCACCGGAATACGAGGCCTGGCTGGAGAAAATGGGCATCTTTACCCAGACCGACGGCCGCGTCCGCTTCGGTGACAGCCTGCCGCCTGCGTTCCGCCAGGCACTGGCGCACCTCGCATGAGTGATCAGCCAATGAACGAAATACAAGACAACGCCGCACCAGCCAATCCCTGGCTGGAGCTACGCCGCCTGACCTCCGCACGCATCGCGCTGGGGCGAACCGGCACCAGCCTGCCCACCTCCGCGCAGCTCGACTTTCAAGCGGCGCATGCCCAGGCGCGCGATGCTGTGCATCTGGCCTTCGATCATGCCGCGATCAGCGCGCAACTGACCGAGAAAGGTCGTGAAACCATTTTGCTGCACAGCGCTGCTGCCGACCGAGACAGCTACCTGCAACGCCCGGACCTGGGCCGACGCCTGAATGAAGAGTCTGCGCAGGCACTGCGCGAGTACGCGGCGGCTCATCCGGGCGGTCTTGATCTGGCGGTAGTGGTCGCCGACGGTCTGTCAGCCCTGGCCGTGCATCGACATGCCGTGCCTTTTCTCATTCGCCTTGAAGAGCAGGCAAACGCCGAAGGCTGGTCCCTGTCGCCAGTGATAATGGTCGAGCAGGGCCGCGTCGCCGTGGCTGACGAGGTGGGTGAACTGCTCGGCGCGAAAATGGTGGTTATCCTTATCGGCGAGCGCCCGGGCCTAAGCTCACCGGACAGTCTGGGGCTGTATTTCACCTACGCGCCGAAGGTCGGGCTGAATGATGCGCACCGCAACTGTATTTCCAACGTGCGCCTGGAGGGCTTGAGCTATGGCATGGCAGCCCATCGGCTGCTGTACCTGATGCGCGAGGCCTGCAGGCGGCAGATCTCGGGGGTCAATCTTAAAGACGAAGCGCAACTGCAGACCCTTGAGTCAGACGGATCTGCCGAGCATTCAGGCAAGCCGATCGGCAATTTCCTGCTCGACGGCCCGGCCGCACCACATTAGATTGTGCTTTCTAAAGTCGCCGGGCAGGATCGCGTAATCATCCCGGCGCACTGCATCAGCCCATAGGGAAGTTGAGGCCAACCATGCGGATCATCAAAGCGACTCTCGAACACCTGGACCTGCTCTGCCCATTGTTCATCAAATACCGCGAGTTCTACGGTGAGTCACCGTTCCCGGACTCCTCACGGGACTTTCTCGAAAAACGTCTGCGTCGTGACGAGTCAGTGATCTATCTGGCGCTGGCCAAGGATGACGAGAGCAGACTGCTGGGCTTCTGCCAGCTGTATCCCAGCTACTCATCGCTGTCGCTCAAGCGGGTATGGATTCTCAACGACATCTATGTTGCCGAGGACGCGCGCCGCCAACTGGTCGCCGATCACTTGATGAAACAGGCGAAGAAGATGGCCAAGGAAACACATGCGGTGCGACTGCGCGTGTCGACCAGCAGCAATTACGAGGTGGCGCAAAAAGTCTATGAGTCCATCGGTTTCAAGGAAGACACGCAGTTCCAAAAGAGACTGTCAGAAATTTT
>NZ_LJQT01000039.1:0-2060 GCF_001400515.1 Pseudomonas meliae
TCCAGGCGAAAAAGGGTATCCAGTACGGACTGGTGAGCGTCGCTCCGCCCTGTGAGTGTCCAGAACGGATTGCGCCGGTTCATGCCCAGCCGATCTGAGAGGGCATCAAGAGTGGCAAGGGAGGTGAAGCCTCGCGAAACTGCCATAGCCTGCTGGCACACAGCGAGCGAGTGCTCTGTGCCAAAGACCTGCTGTGATTTCCTCTGGAGGCGCTTGGCGTCGCGCTTGAGCGAGGTGAGATTACGAACAGCTTGCAGGGTTAAAAGGCGACTCAGTGAAGTGCTCATTGGGCTCCTTTGCGCCATATGCGGTGACGCCTTCTGGTTCGATGGCTGTGAACGGATGAGCCGTGGCTCAACCGGACAAAGCGCTGGATAGCGCGTTTACAGCCCACTCAGGACAAGATCGAGAGCTGGGCTTGGCGGGGTCATTCAGCCATGAACGCACAGCACGAACAGAGCAAGGTTTTTGAGTGTGTTGGCAGATCAATGCCGCGCTATCTGCCAGGGTTAATCCATGGGCGTCTAATAGCTTTTGATATCTAGTGCGAGTATCAGTCGGTGTTGTCATATGCAGCCTTTGGGGTCTTGAAGAGGCGGACAGGCACGTTTGCCACAGTGCGTTTCTCCCAACGGGAGCATTAGCAAGGGGTTGGACGCAGTCGGCCCAGCACGCGCAGGATTTCGTTTTCAAAGGCGACTTTTGCTTCGAGGTCGCCCAGCTGCGTATGCCGTTCTGCCACGCACCTCAGCAAGCCAGGCAGGTCACCGTGCCGGGGCAACTCCTGGCCGTTCGTGACCCGATAGCCTTTGTGATACGCCGTCGCGATGTAGCCCTGCGTCTCCAGCGAACGCAGGGCTTCGCGCACCGGCATCCGGCTGACCTGGAAGGCATCGGCAATGGCTTGCTGCGTGAGCCGTTCACCCAGTTCAAGTCGTCCGTCCATGATGGCTGCGCGCAGCGCTTCTTCAATGGTCTCGCGGGGCAGCGCTATCGGCTGTGCCAGACCGTGGGCCAGGCGCTCAAGCACCTGCTGAGCGTGCAGTTTTTGCGTTCTGTGGTTAATCATGTCCTTCACCTATTTAGGCCCAATGGGAGCGAAGCTGAGATTTGCGACACTTGGGCCTAAATGGACAGAGTCGTGGCGGTCCGCTAGGACGATCCCCCTGATCCTTGGATACGCACGGCGCATGCAGAGATACCGAGGCCATGGGAGGGTCTTCAAATTGAAAGAATGGGGATAGAAGTCGAGCAAAGCCGACCCCTTCGCAAAAGGCCTCGGTTGCACTCGGGTGTAGTTATCGCTAAAATGTTACATGTAACTATCTACGGAGGTTTAAATGCCTACATCCCATGTAAATGCCCGCGTTCAACGCCATCGCGACGCGCTGCGTGCGGCTGGCCTACGGCCCATTCAGATTTGGGTTCCCGATACCCGGCGGCCAGACTTTGCACAGGAGTGCCATCGACAGTGCCTGTTGGTTGCTCAGGCAGACATGGCCAATACCTATATGCAGGGGTTGATGGACGAAGCCTTAGGCGATGTTGAGGGTTGGACGCCATGATGCGAGGTGACCTAGTCACCGTCGCCATGCAAGGTGACTTTGGTAAACCAAGACCCGCCTTGGTAATTCAGGCAAACCAATTCAGCGAACACACCAGCGTTACCGTGCTGCCAGTGACCAGCACCCTAGTCGCAGCACCGCTGCTGCGCATCACCGTTCAGCCGACCGCAGAAAACGGCTTGCAGAAGCCTTCTCAGGTCATGCTAGACAAGACCATGACCCTCAAGCGCGAAAAAATAGGCCCGACTTTTGGGCATATCGGAGTGGATTCAATGGTGGAGGTGGAGCGCTGTTTAGCCGTGTTCTTGGGTATCGCCAATTGAGGGGTCCGGGGAGCAATGGAACAGCGAACCGACTTAAGGATAGTAGCTATTGGCCTTCTTTCTCCATGAGCCGAACCTAAGCGTCTGTCCGAAAGAGGATCTCTCAACGGACGCTAAGCAATCGATCGGTCAAGACCCGTAAATACGCTGCATTAGGGAAGGTCTGAAGTAG
>NZ_LJQT01000253.1:0-18448 GCF_001400515.1 Pseudomonas meliae
AAATTTCTGACAGTCTCGGACCAGCATCCGTGTGACAAACCGCCAATTCCGGTCTGCCCCGCTACTAAAGGCCACCTGATCCCTTGAAAATCTGTCACTGAAGGAAGCGGACAGCGCAATTTTCCCCCAACAAAAAACCCTTATTCAACTCCGTCACTTCCCGAATGTAATCCCACAGCAACGTGATCCGCTTCAACTTGCGCAGGTCCTCGCGGCAATACATCCAGAATTGTCGAGTAATGTTCACTTCTTCCGCCAGCACCGGCAGCAGTCGCGGGTCCTGGGCGGCCAGAAAGCACGGCAGGATCGCCAGTGCGCGGCCTTGTAGCGCGGCGGTGTATTGGGCGATGACGCTGGTGCTGCGCAGTTGTGCCTGGGCGTTGGGCAGCAGGTTGCTCAGGTACAGCAGCTCGGAGCTGAACGCCAGATCGTCGACGTAGCTGATGAAGACGTGTCCGCTCAGGTCGGCTTTTTGCTCGATGGCCGTGTGGCTATCCAGATACGCCTGGGTCGCATACAGGCGCAGGCTGTAGTCGCAGAGTTTGCAACACACGTAGGGGCCGTGTTCCGGGCGCTCCAGGGCGATGACGATGTCAGCCTCGCGTTTCGAGAGGCTGATGAAGTGCGGCAGCGGCAGGATATCCAGCGAAATGCTCGGGTAGCTGTCGAGAAAGTGGCTCAGTTGCGGGGTGATGAAAAAGCTGCCGAAGCCTTCGGTGCAGCCCATGCGGATATGCCCGGATAACGCGACGCTGGACCCGGAAACCTGTTCGCAGGCCATGTGCAGCGTGCTTTCGATGGACTCGGCGTAACCCAGCAGGCGCTGACCTTCGGCGGTCATGATGAAGCCGTTGTTGCGCGACTTTTCGAACAGCAATGTGCCGAGCGAGGTTTCCAGCGAGTTGATGCGTCGTGACACGGTGGTGTAGTCAACGGCCAGGTGCCGGGCTGCGCTGCTGACTTTACGGGTGCGTGCCACTTCGAGGAAAAACTTCAGGTCATCCCAGTTCAACAGCCCCAGGGAGGTGATGTTTTTTTGCATGTTGACCCTGCTTTTATCTGCATTCTTGTTAGAAGTTTGCACATCTATACTCCAAAGCACGCCCCCTGACCAACTCAAAAACAAGACTGCCGGGAGACCACGGCGATCCATCTGCACATGCGCTGGATGCGTGGTTTGCTGAAGGGAGAACCGCTGAAATGAACGTCTCGTTGAACGACACCACAACCACCATTGCTCGCGTAAAACTGCTGATCAACGGCGAGTGGATAGACTCGCAAAGCAGTGAATGGCAAGACATCGTCAACCCGGCCACTCAGGAAATCCTCGCTCAGGTGCCATTTGCCACGGCCAGTGAAGTGGACGCTGCCGTCGCTGCTGCTCACGCGGCCTATCGCACCTGGCGCGAAACGCCTGTCGGTGTGCGTATGCGCATCATGCTCAAATTGCAGGCGCTGATCCGCGAACACTCCAAACGCATTGCGGCAGTATTGAGTGCCGAGCAAGGCAAGACCCTGGCCGATGCCGAGGGCGATATTTTTCGCGGCCTTGAGGTGGTCGAGCACGCGTGTTCGATCGGCACGCTGCAAATGGGCGAGTTTGCCGAAAACGTTGCCAGTGGTGTGGACACCTACACCTTGCGCCAGCCCATCGGCGTCTGCGCGGGGATCACGCCTTTCAACTTCCCAGCGATGATTCCGCTGTGGATGTTTCCGATGGCGATTGCCTGTGGCAATACCTTTGTCCTCAAACCTTCTGAGCAGGACCCGCTGTCGACGCTGTTACTGGTTGAACTGGCGATTGAGGCCGGAGTGCCGGTCGGCGTGCTGAATGTGGTGCATGGCGGCAAGGACGTGGTGGACGCGATCTGCACTCACAAGGACATCAAGGCTGTTTCCTTTGTCGGTTCGACCGCTGTCGGCACGCATGTCTACGATCTGGCTGGTCGGCACGGCAAGCGTGTGCAGGCGATGATGGGCGCGAAGAATCACGCGGTCGTGCTGCCGGATGCCAACCGTGAGCAAACGCTGAATGCAATGGTGGGCGCAGGTTTCGGTGCCGCGGGCCAGCGTTGCATGGCGACCTCCGTGGTGGTGCTGGTCGGTGCGTCGAAACAGTGGCTGCCGGACCTCAAGGCGCGGGCGCAGAAACTCAAGGTCAATGCCGGTCAGGAGGCGGGCACGGACATCGGGCCAGTGATTTCCAGAAAGGCAAAGCAGCGCATTCTGGACCTCATCGAGAGCGGTGTGCGTGAAGGCGCGACGCTTGAACTGGATGGTCGGGAGGTTTCGGTGCTGGGTTACGAGGGCGGCAACTTCGTAGGGCCGACGCTGTTCTCGGGTGTCACCACCGACATGCAGATCTACACCCAGGAGATTTTCGGTCCGGTGCTGGTTGTGCTGGAGGTCGATACCCTCGATGAGGCTATCGCGCTGGTTAACGCCAACCCGTTCGGCAACGGCACTGGCTTGTTCACCCAGAGCGGCGCGGCGGCGCGCAAGTTTCAAAGCGAGATCGATGTCGGGCAGGTCGGGATCAATATTCCGATTCCGGTACCGGTGCCGTTTTTCAGCTTCACCGGCTCGCGAGGTTCCAAACTGGGTGACCTGGGACCGTATGGCAAACAGGTGGTGCAGTTCTACACTCAGACCAAAACCGTTACCAGCCGCTGGTTCGATGACGACAGCGTGAACGACGGCGTGAATACCACGATCAATTTGCGTTGAGCACAGCCTCTCAGCCAGGCCAGGAGAACAATAATGAACATCGCATTTATCGGTCTGGGCAACATGGGCGCGCCCATGGCCCGCAACCTGATCAAGGCCGGACACAGCTTGCAGGTGTTCGACCTCAACAAGAGCGTACTGGCTGAGTTCGCCGAGCTGGGCGCACAGGTCAGTGACTCACCCGCGCAGGCGGCTCAGGGCAGTGAGCTGGTCATCACCATGCTGCCCGCAGCGGCGCATGTGCGTAGCGTGTACCTGAACGACGACGGGGTGTTGAAAGGCATTTCGCCCGGCGTTCCGGCGGTTGATTGCAGCACCATCGACCCGCAGACCATCCGTGAAATCACCGCTGTCGCCGCACAGCAAGGCGTGGTGTTGGGCGACGCGCCGGTGTCAGGCGGCACCGGTGGCGCGCAGGCCGGGACGTTGACGTTCATGGTCGGCGGATCTGCCGAGCATTTTGCCGTGCTCAAACCGGTGCTGGAGCAGATGGGCCGTAACATCGTGCATTGTGGCGAGGTGGGCACCGGCCAGATTGCCAAGATCTGCAACAACATGCTGCTGGCGATTTCCATGATCGGCGTGTCCGAGTCCATGGCATTGGGCAATGCGCTGGGCATCGATACCCATGTGCTGGCCGGCATCATCAATACCTCGACTGGCCGTTGCTGGAGTTCCGAGGCCTACAACCCGTGGCCTGGCATTGTCGAAACCGCTCCAGCGTCACGCGGTTACAGCGGCGGCTTTGGCGCTGAGTTGATGCTCAAGGATCTTGGCCTGGCAACCGAGGCTGCGCGCGCTGCGCATCAACCGGTCATTCTCGGCGCCGTGGCGCAACAGCTGTACCAAGCCATGAGCCTGCGTGGCGATGGCGGCAAGGATTTCTCGGCGATCATTGAGGGGTATCGCCCGAAAGCCTAGGCGTCACCCATGTCGGGAATCAGTGGGGCGTAGCTTTGTATCCGGTTTTTACATTAGGAAAACGTGGCAGAACCGGCTACTTTGGACCTCGTCAGATCAGCGCAGGGATGCTCGGTACGCTTCGACGAGAAGCGCCGCATCCTCGCCTGGAGGCTGGCGCTTCACTCATCAAACGTCCCTGACCCAGAAAAAGAAGAGATCGACCATGAAGTTCGAACCCCTCGCCAGATCGTTGATCGCGACGGCACTGATTGTCGCTTATTCCCCCTCATTTGCTGCATCACAAGCCCCGGTTGCCGCCGAAAACGGTATGGTTGTGACGGCTCAGCACCTGGCTACCCATGTGGGTGTCGATGTGCTCAAGGCTGGCGGCAACGCTGTCGATGCTGCGGTAGCGGTTGGCTATGCGCTGGCGGTGGTCTACCCTGCGGCCGGCAACCTGGGCGGCGGTGGTTTCATGACCATTCAACTGGCCGACGGGCGCAAGACTTTCCTCGACTTCCGCGAAAAGGCACCTCTGGCCGCGACGGCCAACATGTACCTGGACAAGGACGGCAAGGTCATTCCTGATCTCAGTGCCAAAGGTCATCTGGCCGTTGGCGTGCCGGGCACCGTGTCCGGCATGGAAATGGCTCTGAGCAAGTACGGCACCCGCAAACGCGAAGAAGTCATCGCCCCGGCGATCAAGCTGGCCGAGGAAGGTTTTGTGCTGGGCCAGGGCGACGTCGACATGCTGTCGAGCGCCACGGATGTGTTCAAGGCAGACATGGCCGACTCCGGGTCGATCTTCCTCGACAAGGGCGAGCCGATGCAGGTCGGTCAGAAACTGGTGCAGAAAGACCTGGCCAAGACCCTTAAAGAAATCTCCGACAAGGGCAGCGATGGTTTCTACAAAGGCTGGGTCGCCAAGGCGCTGGTCGATTCAAGCCAGGCTGGCAAGGGCATCATCACCCAGGCCGACCTTGACCATTACAAGACCCGCGAGTTGGCTCCGGTCGAATGCGACTACCGTGGCTACCACGTCGTGTCAGCGCCACCTCCAAGTTCCGGTGGCGTGGTCATCTGCCAGATTCTCAACATCCTCGAGGGCTACCCGATGAAAGAGCTGGGCTTCCGCTCGGCGCAGGGTATGCATTATCAGATCGAAGCCATGCGTCATGCATACGTAGACCGCAACAGCTATCTGGGCGACCCCGATTTCGTCAAGAACCCGGTCGAGCACCTGCTGGACGTGAAGTACGCGGCCAAGCTGCGTGAGGCCATCGAGCCGCAAAAGGCTGGCGACTCGAACAAGATCAAACCGGGCGTCGCGCCGCACGAAGGCAGCAACACCACCCATTATTCGATCGTCGACAAATGGGGCAATGCGGTCTCGGTGACCTACACCCTGAACAACTGGTTCGGCGCGGGCGTCATGGCCAGCAAGACCGGTGTGATTCTCAACGACGAAATGGATGACTTCACCGTCAAGGTCGGCGTGCCCAACATGTACGGTCTGGTGCAGGGCGAAGCCAACGCCATCGCGCCGGGCAAGACGCCGCTGTCTTCGATGAGCCCGACCATCGTCACCAAGGACGGCAAGGCCGTGATGGTTGTCGGCACGCCGGGCGGCAGTCGCATCATCACCGCGACGTTGCTGACCATGCTCAACGTCATCGACTATGGCATGAACATTCAGGAAGCCGTGGACGCGCCGCGTTTCCATCAGCAATGGCAGCCTGAGGCGACCAACATCGATACCTTCGCGGTCAGCCCCGACACACTGAAGATTCTTGAGAGCTGGGGCCACAAGTTTGCCGGTCCGCAGCCACTCAATCATGTGGCAGCGATTCTGGTCGGCGCGCCTTCGCTGGGCGGCAAACCGGTCGGTAACAACCGCTTCTACGGTGCCAACGACCCGCGTCGCAACACCGGGTTGTCACTGGGCTACTGAGTCACTCTGTGATCACGCCACGGTTCCGAGCTTCAGGACCGTGGCGTTTTCGTTTCTGGTGCCGGGTCAGTTGCTTACCCAACGCTGTCTGCTCCAGCCGCTCAACGCGTCAACGGCGAACACCAGGATCAGCATCGCCAGAATCACGGTGCTGGCCTGCGCTTCCTGAAACAGGCTGAGACTTATGTAAAGCATCTGGCCCAACCCACCCGCGCCAACAAAACCCAGCACGCTGGCCATGCGAATGTTGTTCTCCCAGCGATACAGCGTATACGCCAGCAGCTGTGGCCAGAGGTTGGGCAGGGTGCCGTAGCTGAACGCCTGCCAGGCACTGCCGCCCTGCAGACGAATCGCTGCAGCGGGTTGCGGCGCGGTATTTTCCAGCGCCTCGGCAAACAGACGGCCCAGAACGCCCGTGGTGTGCAGTGCCAGCGCCAGCGTGCCTGCATTGGGGCCGAGCCCGGCAGCCAGCACCATCAACACGGCCCACACCAGTTCCGGAATGGCACGCAGTGCATTGAGCAGCAGACGACTCACGCTGCGCAACGGCCAGCCCAGGCGACCGGCAGCGGGCAATGCCAGCAACAAACCTGCGATAGCAGCCAGCAACGTGCCAAGTGCCGACATGGCCAGCGTTTCCAGAGCGCCCTGGCCGATTGCCTGCAAATGCTCACTGCTGAGGTCCGGGCTCATGAAGCGCAATGCGTAACGGCCCATCTGCGTCAGGTTGTCATGACTGCCCAGGGTGAAGAGGTCCAGCCCGAGGTACACAAACGATGCGATCACTGCCGTAACCATCGCCAGCAACAGCAGCAGGTTGCCCGTGCGCTTCATATTAACCGCCTGCGCAACAGGCGACTGAGCTGATCAGCGAGCAGCACCAGCAACAAGAAGGTCAGCAGCATGCTTGCCACCTCATCGCCTGCGAACATACGCATCGACAGGTCGATCTGCTGACCCAGTCCGCCTGCTCCGACGAAACCCATGACCACCGAAGCGCGCACAGCGCACTCCCAGCGGTACACAGTGTAGGAAGTCAGCTCGGCTGCCGCATTGTGCAGGATGCCGTAGGCCAGCGCGGTCAGCCGTCCGCTGCCGGCCTGGAGCAGCGCGTGGGCCGGGCGTTGGTCCACCGATTCGAAAATCTCGGCGTATACCTTACCGAGCATGCCTGCATAGGTGATGGCGATGGCCAGCACGCCCGCCGTTGGGCCCAGGCCGACCGCGCGCACGAACAGCAGGGCCCAGACGATTTCCGGCACGCTGCGCAGGAAGATCAACATGCCGCGCACCGGCCAGCGCAGGCATTGGCCGAGCCAGCCGGGACGCCCGCCGCGTGAGGCGGCCGACAGGGACAGCGCCTTGCTGGCGAGCAGGCTTGCCGGTACAGCCAGCAGCAGAGCAAGGGCGATGCCAGCCGTGGCGATAGCCAGCGTTTGCAATGTCGCCTCCAGCAACAGCCCGAGGAATTCTGCAGAGTGCGCTACAGGCCAGAACCCAGCGAGAAAGCTGCCCATCGTCCGCGCATTATCGGCTTGCAGCAGTACCAGCGGATTCAGTTCGGCCAGACGAATGCCCGGCCAGAGCAGGGCGACAGCCAGCAGCGTCAGCAACAGGCGTGGCGTTGCCGCCGGGTCGCGCTGATCCTGAGTCAGCATCGCGGCGTCCAGGGTGTTTCAGACACATCCGGGCCAGGCTGAGGGCTGAGTTGTTCGTTGGCATACAGCGTGTCGAGATGCTCCCGGCCGACCTCGCTGGCGGCAAGGTCGAAGTGAATTCGCCCGTCGCGCACCCCGATGATTCGCGGAAAGTGCGCCAGCGCCAGCTCCACCGCATGCAGGCTGGCGACCAGCGTCACGTGGTGCTCGATGGCGTGCTGGCATAACAGCGCAAGGGTGTGATCGGCCAGACGCGGGTCCATCGCCGAAACCGGCTCGTCGGCCAGCAGCAGTTCAGGTGCCTGATACAAGGCGCGGGCGATGCCAACGCGTTGCAGCTGCCCGCCAGACAACTGCTGGCAGCGCTCGAACAGTTTGTCCGCGAGGTCCAGACGTGCCAGCACTTCGCGGGTGCCAGAAACGTCCAGTGGGTGCAGCAGGTTCAGCAGACTTTTGCCCAGCCCCCATTGACCAAGTTTGCCCGCCGACACTGCAGTGATGACCCGCTGGCGCGCGGGTAACGGCGGTGCCTGATGGACCAGCGCAATGCGGCTGCGCAGTCGCTGGCGGCGTTTGCTGGAGAGCTGCCAGGGATCAGCCCCCAGCACTTCCAGTTGTCCGGCACTGGGCGGCAACGCGCTGGCCAGCAGGTTGAGCAGCGTTGTCTTGCCCGCACCAGACGGCCCGATGATCGCGACCCGCTCGCCACCAGCGATGTTCAGATCAAGACCGCGCAACGCCAGTGTGCCGTCGCTGTGGCGCAGTTCGATGCCGGACAGACGCAGGGTCATTTCAGCAGGTCGGCAGCGCGAGCGGCTTCTTCGATGCCTTTGTAGTTCTCTGGTTTGGTCTCGATGAAGCGGCTGGCAGCCTGAAGATCAAGGATTGCCTTCTGCTCCGGGTTGGCCGGGTCAAGGTCAAGGAAGGCCTGTTTGATCTTCGCCGCCAGCGCCGGGTCGAGGCTGCCGCGTACAGTCCAGTTGTAGTCGAAATACGTTGGCGTGGTCTGGAAGACGTGAACCTTGCTGGTGTCGACCTTGCCGCTGGCGACCAGTTTGTCCCACACGCTGGCGTTGAGCACGCCCGCATCGACCTTGCCCGCCTGAACCCAGGCAGCGGTTGCGTCATGCGCGCCGGAGTAGGCGACGCGGCTGAAGAACGTTTCCGGCTTGATGTTTTCCTTGAGCATGAAATAACGCGGCATCAGGCTGCCGGAAGTGGACGACACCGAGCCAAAGGCAAACGTCTTGCCCTTGAGGTCTGCCAGGGTTTTCACGTCCGGATCGGAGGTGATGAATTTGCTGGTGAACTTGGCGTCCTGCTCACGCTGTACCAGCGGCACGGCGTTACCGGTCTTGAGGTTAACCTGAACGAAGGTGAAGCCGCCCAGCCAGGCCATGTCGAGCCGGTTAGTGGCCAGCGCCTCGACCACTGCCGGGTAATCGGCGACCGGAACGAACTCGACTTTCATGCCCAGGCGTTGTTCCAGATAGGCACCCAGCGGCTTGAACTTGCGTAGCAGTTCGGTGGGCGCTTCATCAGGAATGGCCGAGACGCGAAGGGTGTCGGTCGCATGGCTGGTCAGCGCGGAGAAGGACAGGGCAAGGCCGGCGGCGAGCGCCAGGGTACGCTTGAGCATGGAGGTTCTCCGGTTCAATAGCGGAAGAAGGATAAGGCAAAGCCCGCGTGCATCAGCAGGCGGCGCTTCACAGAATTCGGTGGTGATGCGCGGGGATTATAAGAGGCATGGCGAGAAAGGCCAGTTCAGCAGGTTCTCGGCCCTGAGGCACAACCGATGGGCGATGCGGTTTGCGCTGATAAGGGAACAGCCCCTAGACTCCGCAGCCTGTTTCCCGGTAACCGAGAGTGTCGCGATGAACGAGCCAATCCGCCTGACCCAGTACAGTCACGGAGCAGGGTGTGGCTGCAAGATTTCCCCCAGGGTGCTGGACGTGATCCTCGCGGGCAGCGGCGCGCAGAACCTCGACCCCAAGCTCTGGGTCGGCAATGCCTCGCGCGATGACGCGGCGGTCTATGCACTGGATGACGAGCGCGGCGTGGTCTCGACCACTGACTTCTTTATGCCCATCGTCGATGACCCGTTCGACTTCGGCCGTATCGCCGCGACCAATGCCATCAGCGATATCTACGCGATGGGCGGCGACCCGCTGATGGCCATCGCCATTCTCGGCTGGCCGGTCAACGTGCTGCCGCCCGAGGTCGCTCGTGAAGTCATTCGCGGTGGTCGTGCCGTCTGCGACGCTGCCGGTATTCCGCTGGCGGGCGGGCACTCCATCGACGCGCCTGAGCCGATCTTCGGTCTGGCTGTAACTGGCGTGGTGCAGAAAAAGCACATGAAACGCAACGACACCGTCCAGGCGGGGTGCACGCTGTACCTGACCAAGCCGTTGGGCATTGGCATTCTCACTACTGCCGAGAAGAAATCCAGGTTGCGCGATGAAGACATCGGTCTGGCGCGTGACTGGATGTGTACCCTGAACAAGCCGGGCAGCCGTTTCGGCAAGCTCGACGGAGTGCAGGCCATGACCGATGTCACCGGCTTCGGCCTGCTCGGGCATCTGGTTGAAATGGCGGACGGCGCAGGCCTGACCGCTCGTCTGGATTACGCCGCTGTACCGCGCCTGCCCGGCGTCGAGCATTACATTGCCGAGGGCTGTGTGCCGGGCGGCACGTTGCGCAATTTTGAAAGCTATGGCGACAGGATCGCTGCGCTGAGCGATGCCCAGCGCGACCTGCTGTGCGACCCACAGACCAGCGGCGGTCTGCTGGTCGCGGTCAGCCCTGAAGGGGAAGCGGAGTTTCTGACGGTGGCTGCCGAACTGGGCCTGCTGCTCAACCCTATCGGCACCCTGCGTGAGCGACAGACCCACGCCGTCGAGGTGTTCTGATGGCCGACAACAGCAGCGACTACCGCACACTTTTTCTCAATGACGTGCCGATGATGGACGCGCGCGCTCCGGTCGAGTTCTCCAAGGGCGCGTTTCCGGGCGTGATCAACCTGCCGCTGATGAACGACATCGAGCGGCAGAAGGTCGGCACCTGCTACAAGCAACATGGCCAGGACGCCGCTATCCAGCTCGGGCATCAATTGGTCTGTGGTCAGGTCAAGGATGAACGTGTCCGCGCGTGGATCGAGTTCGCCAGGGCGAATCCGGATGGCTACCTGTACTGCGTTCGTGGCGGCCTGCGCTCGCAGACGGTCCAGCGCTGGCTGAAGGATGCCGGGGTCGACTACCCACGGGTTCTTGGCGGCTACAAGGCGATGCGCACGTTCCTGCTGGATACCCTGCACGAGGCAGTGAGCGAGTGCGATATCGTCGTGCTCGGCGGAATGACCGGCACGGGCAAGACCGAAGTATTGACGCAACTGCGCAACAGTCTGGACCTCGAGCGCATCGCCAATCACCGCGGCTCCAGCTTCGGCAAGCGAGCCACCGGACAACCGGCGCAGATCGACTTCGAGAACCGTCTGGCCATCGATTTGCTCAAGAAGCGCGCAGCCGGTATCGAACAATTCGTCGTGGAAGATGAAAGCCGTCTGGTCGGCAGTTGCAACGTGCCGCTGGAGCTTCATCAAGCAATGCAAGGCTGCCCGATGGTCTGGCTGGAAGACAGCTTCGAGAACCGCGTCGAGCGCATTCTGGCGGATTATGTGGTCAACCTCTGCGCAGAGTTCATCAGCGTCAAAGGCGAATCGCAGGGCTTTGGCCTGTTCGCCGAGCGTCTGTTGCAAAGCCTGAACAACATTCACAAGCGCCTCGGCGGCGAGCGTCATCAACGCTTGTCCAGCCTTATGCAGGCAGCGCTGGAAGAGCAACAGCGCAGCGGTAAGGTCGATCTGCACCGAGGCTGGATCGAAGGGCTGCTCGGCGAATATTACGACCCTATGTACGCTTACCAGCGCGAACACAAGGCGGCGCGTATCGAATTCGCAGGTGATCAAGCGCAAGTGCTGGCCTACCTGCGCGAGCGCTCAGTAAAAGGTTAAGCCTCGACCTCTATCCATCTGGCAAGGGACGCCATGCACTCGATTCTCGATTTCTATCAAACGCTGGGCTGGGGCCTTTCGGCTCTGGTGATCGGCACCTTTCTGCTGGCCGGAACGGTCAAGGGTGTCATCGGCCTGGGTTTGCCTACGGTGGCAATGGGGTTGCTGGGGCTGGCCATGCTGCCGGCGCAGGCTGCCGCGTTACTGATCATCCCGTCGACGTTCACCAATGTCTGGCAACTGGCGACGGGTGGCAATCTGCGGCCTTTGCTGAAGCGGCTATGGCCGATGCTGAGCATGATTTTCATCGGCACTCTGGCCGGGGCTTTCTGGCTTGGCATGAGCGGCAGTCATTCGATGACGCGAGCATTGGGCGGTGCGCTGTTTCTTTATGCATTGAGCGGGCTGTTGCTGCCGACCTTCAGGGTCGCGGCCGCCAAAGAGCGCTGGCTGGGGCCGTTGTGCGGCCTTATTACCGGGGTTATCGCTTCGGCCACCGGCGTGTTCGTGATTCCCGTGGTGCCTTATTTGCAGACCTTGGGGCTTGAACGCAATCAACTGGTGCAGGCGCTGGGGTTGTCCTTCACTGTTTCCACGCTGGCGTTGGCAGCGGGCTTGTCGTGGAACGGTGCGCTGGGCGGCGCGGAACTGGGCGCATCCACATTGGCGCTGATGCCAGCCCTGTTGGGCATGCTGCTGGGGCAATGGCTGCGCCAGCGAATCAGCGCGATGCTGTTCAAGCGCGTGTTCTTCATCGGCATGGGGCTGTTGGGGCTGCACCTGCTGATAAAGGGTTGAGCCTGAAGGGGTAAACCTGTCTTCATCCGCTCAGGCATTTTTCTCAATAGTCTTAACGCCATTCGTGACTGTGAAGCAAGAGTATTTTGCCCTTCGCTGTCTTACTCATGGGTGCACATCTCTTTACTCTCGGCTCATCCATTAATCACCTCCACCTCAGCCTCAAGACGGGCGGGGTCGGGTAGCGAGAGATCAGCCATGAAAAAAGTATTGTTCCTCAACGGCGGCAAGCAGTTCGCGCACTCCGATGGTCGTTACAACGCAACCCTGCATCAGGCTGGTGTGGCGTTCATGGACCGTGCCGGTTTTGATGTGAAGGAAACCTTCATTGACGGCGGTTACAACGTGGCCGAGGAAGTGCAGAAGTTTCTCTGGGCCGATGTCATCGTCTGGCAAATGCCTGGCTGGTGGATGGGTGCGCCATGGACAGTGAAAAAATACATTGATGAAGTGTTCACCGAAGGGCACGGCAGCCTGTACGCCAATGACGGCCGCACCCGTTCGGATGCGTCGCAGACGTATGGTAGCGGTGGCTTGCTGCAGGGCAAGCAATACATGATTTCCGCGACCTGGAATGCGCCACAGAAAGCCTTCGATGACGCTTCTGATTTCTTCGAGGCCAAGGGCGTCGACGCGGTGTACTTCCCGTTTCACAAGGCCAACGAGTTTCTGGGTATGACCGGGCTGCCGACGTTTCTGGCAGTGGACGTGATGAAAATGCCGAATATCGAAGCGGATGTGCAGCGTTACGAAGCTCACCTGGGCAAAGTGTTTGGTGCGCAGTAAGCACAACCTTTGCACTGAACAGCGCTAATATCCTCTGAGCGTTGAGCAGGGGACAACAGTGAAAGCCAGATCTGATGAATTGCAGGTGTTTGTCTCGGTCATCGAAAGCGGTTCGATTTCCGCGGCGGCAGAGAAAATGGGCCAGACGCCCTCCGGTGTCAGCCGTACCCTGTCGCGTCTGGAAGCCAAGCTTGAAACCACGCTGATCAACCGCACGACGCGGCGCATGGACCTGACCGAGGAGGGCAAGTTCTTTCTGGAACGGGCCCGCCATATTATCGAGCAGATGGAAAGCCTGGAAGAAAGGCTCTCTTCCTCCCGGCAGACGCCCGCCGGCCGCTTGCGTATCAATGCCGCGTCACCGTTCATGCTGCATTGCATCGTGCCGCATGTGGCGGAGTTTCGTCAGCGTTACCCGGATATCGAACTGGAACTCAACAGTGATGACTGGTTCATCGACCTGCTTGAGCAGAGCACCGATATTGCCATTCGAATCGGCGTGCTGCCTGACTCGACCCTGCATGCCCGCTCGCTGGGCAGTTGCCTGCTGAATATCGTCGCCAGCCCGGCTTACCTGCAACGCCACGGCTCCCCGAAAACCGCAGAAGACCTGGCGCAACATGTATTGGTCGGTTTCACACACGTGGAATCTCTCAATCAATGGCCGTTGCGCCACGCTGAGGGCGATCGCCTGTCCATCAAGCCTGCCATTTCGGCATCCAGCGGTGACACCTTGCGCCATCTGGTGCTGGAGGGCGTGGGGATCGCCTGTCTTTCCGACTTCATGACCAATGATGACCTGCGCGAGGGGCGGCTGGTCTGTCTGTTGAAGGGCGCCAAAAGTGGCTATCGTCAGCCGATTCATGCCGTGTACTACCGCAATTCGCGACTGGCGTTGAGGATTCAGTGTTTTCTGGATTTCATGCAGGAGAAACTTGCTGGCTACACACACTGAAGGTGCTTGAGCGCGATGGGCAAAGCCCGTCACGCTGGACGGGCTTTTCGGCTGCGATGGCTGTCAGTGTGTGCGGGCGACCGCAAACTCGCTCAGCTCGACCAGTGCATCCCGGTACTCGCTGGGCGGCAGGGTGTCCAGACAGGCAATCGCGCGGGCGGCATAGTCACGGGCCAGTTGTGCGGTGTAGTCCAGCGCTCCAGCGCTTTCCACAGCATTGCGGATGCTTTCCAGATCTTCCAGACCACCTTTCTGGATCGCCTGACGAACCAGCGCGGCCTGCTCCGGGCTGCCTTCACGCATGGTGTAGATCAGCGGCAGGGTAGGCTTGCCTTCGGCAAGGTCGTCGCCGACGTTCTTGCCCAGGGTTTCGGCATCGCCACGGTAGTCCAGCAAGTCATCGACCAGCTGGAAAGCCACGCCCAGATGGTCGCCGAAGGTGCGTAGCGCTTCGCTCTGTACCTCTGGTGCGTTGCACAGGGCTGCGGCACTGTGAGTCGAGGCTTCGAACAGCATGGCTGTCTTGCCGCGAATCACTTCCATGTAGGTTTCTTCAGTGGTGCTGGCGTCGCGAATCTTCGACAACTGCAGCACTTCGCCTTCGGCAATGATACGGGTCGCCTTGGACAGGATTCTCATGACTTCCATCGAGCCCAGTTCGACCATCATTTCGAACGAGCGCGAATACAGGAAGTCACCCACCAGCACGCTGGGCGCATTGCCCCACAGCGCGTTGGCGGTGGATCGGCCACGACGCATGCCGGACATGTCGACGACGTCGTCATGCAGCAGGGTTGCGGTGTGGAGGAATTCGATGGTGGCGGCCAGCAGGCGAAGGTCATCGCCTTCGCGGCCCAGCGCCTTGCCACACAGCAGTACCAGCAACGGACGCAGACGCTTGCCGCCTGCCGACGTAATGTAATCACCGATTTTCGAGACCAGCGGTACGCGCGACGTCAGTTGCTTTTTGATGATAAGGTCAACGGCACTAAAGTCGTCCGCCACCGCGCGATAGAAGGCTTGGGGTTGCATCAGCGACACGTGCTCCGGATAGGTTGCGCCGCATGCTAGGTCGCGGGGTAGAGCGTGTCAAGGTATGACGACCCGCCTCTTGCAACACACGAATGCCTTGCGTACAATCGCGCACCCTAACTTTCCTGGGCAGCACCTGCCTTACGCAATGCAAACGGGCCGTTCCAGCCCCATGCAGCCATGCCAGCCGATACTCTTCTTAATAAAGAGCTGGGTGAGCAGGATTTTCGGAGAAATACCATGTACGCAGTAATTGTTACCGGTGGCAAGCAGTACAAAGTCGCCCCAGGTGAATACCTGAAAATTGAAAAACTGGAAATCGCTACTGGCGAATCCGTCACTTTCGACCGCGTTCTGCTGGTTGGCAATGGCGACGACGTCAACATCGGTGCTCCAGTTGTTGCTGGCGCTACCGTTGTGGCTGAAGTGGTTTCGCAAGGTCGTCACGATAAGGTTCGTATCATCAAGTTCCGTCGTCGTAAGCACCACATGAAGCGTATGGGTCACCGCCAGTGGTACACCGAGATCAAAATCACAGGTATTCAGGCTTAATTCAGCCTAATCCTCATTTGGAGAATTGACTCATGGCACACAAAAAAGCTGGTGGTAGTACCCGTAACGGGCGCGACTCAGAAGCCAAACGCCTTGGCGTGAAGATGTATGGCGGCCAGGCTATCATTCCTGGCAACATCATCGTGCGTCAGCGCGGTACCCAATTCCACGCTGGCTACGGCGTTGGCATGGGTAAGGATCACACCCTGTTCGCGAAAGTGGAAGGCGTGATCAAGTTTCAGGTCAAGGGCGCCTTCGGTCGCCGCTACGTGAGCATCGTTCCGAAGACTGAAGTCTCCGCAGCGTAATCACGCAGTTGCTTAAAAGCCCTGTCTTGCGACGGGGCTTTTTTGTTTGTAGAGGTAGAGAGGCAGGTGAGTCTCTTGCAAAACTGTTTGTGCGGGCTGTTGTGATGTTGACCCTTGGTGTCGCTGGTTTCTGATCGGTATCGCAACGCTCATTTTTGCAAGAGTCTTATGTAATTTATGTGGTTCTGCTCGTCCCTGTGGCGGGAGGCGTGCGTTATGAAATTTGTAGATGAAGTATCCATTCGAGTAAAAGCCGGTGACGGTGGCAACGGTTGCATGAGCTTCCGTCGCGAAAAATTCATTGAAAACGGTGGTCCGAATGGTGGTGATGGTGGTGATGGTGGCTCGATCTTCATGGTCGCCGACGTCAACCTGAATACGCTGGTCGACTACCGTTACACCCGTCACTTCGATGCCGAGCGCGGCTCCAATGGCGGCAGCGCAGACTGCACGGGTCGCAAGGGTGAGGAGCTGGTACTGCGTGTGCCGGTCGGGACCACCATCATCGACGCCACTACCCAGGAAATCATCGGTGACCTGACTAAAGATGGTCAGCGCCTGATGGTCGCCCAGGGCGGCTGGCACGGCCTGGGTAACACTCGGTTCAAATCCAGTACCAACCGTGCTCCGCGTCAGACCACGCCGGGCAAGCCGGGTGATCAGCGTGATCTCAAGCTTGAGCTGAAAGTGCTGGCCGATGTTGGTTTGCTGGGCTTGCCAAACGCTGGCAAGAGCACCTTCATTCGCTCGGTATCCGCTGCCAAGCCAAAAGTCGCCGACTATCCATTCACCACGCTGGTGCCAAACCTGGGCGTTGTCAGTGTCGATCGCTGGAAGAGCTTTGTGGTGGCCGACATTCCAGGTCTGATCGAAGGTGCATCCGATGGTGCCGGTCTGGGGATTCGCTTCCTCAAGCATCTGGCGCGTACCCGCCTGCTGTTGCACCTCGTCGATATGGCGCCGCTGGATGAAAGCAGTGCTCCGGATGCCGCCGAAGTGATCGTCAACGAGCTGGAAAAATTCAGCCCGTCGCTGGCCGAGCGTGATCGCTGGCTGGTGCTGAACAAGTGTGACCAGATCCTCGAAGAGGAGCAGGAAGCGCGCAAGCAGGAGATCGTTGATCGTCTGGAGTGGACCGGCCCTGTTTACGTGATCTCTGCGATTGCCAAAGAAGGCACCGAGCAGTTGACCCGCGACATCATGCGTTACCTCGAAGAGCGCAGCCAGCGTATCGCCGAGGAGCCTGGTTATGCTGAAGAGCTGGCCGAGCTGGATCAGCGCATCGAAGACGAAGCCCGTGCTCAGTTGCAGGCGCTGGATGATCAGCGTGCACTGCGTCGCAGCGGCGTGAAGAGTGTGCATGACATCGGTGACGATGACTGGGACGAAGAAGATGTGGACGATGAAGACGGTCCGGAAATCATTTACGTCCGTGACTGATCGCTTGAAGTAAACTTGAACGCCGCTACGATTGTCAGCGGCGTTTTTGTATCCCGAATTTGAAAATCTCTGGCTAAGGTTGGAAGAAGATGCGCAGCAAAGTGACGGGCGCCCAGCGCTGGGTTGTGAAGATTGGCAGTGCCTTGCTGACCGCGGATGGCAAGGGGCTGGATCGCAACGCCATGGGTGTTTGGGTGGAGCAGATGGTGGCGCTGCATGAGGCGGGTGTCGAGCTGGTGCTGGTGTCTTCCGGAGCAGTGGCTGCCGGTATGAGCCGTCTTGGCTGGACGGCTCGACCCAGCGCCATGCATGAGCTCCAGGCTGCTGCGGCCATCGGTCAGATGGGCTTGGTACAGGCGTGGGAATCGAGTTTTGCCGAGCATGGCCGGCATACCGCGCAAATTCTGCTGACCCATGACGACCTGTCGGACCGCAAGCGCTACCTCAATGCCCGCAGTACCCTGCGCACGCTGGTCGAGCTTGGGGTTGTGCCGGTCATCAACGAAAACGACACAGTGGTCACCGACGAAATCCGTTTTGGCGATAACGACACGCTGGCGGCGCTGGTTGCCAATCTGGTCGAGGCCGATCTGCTGGTCATCCTGACTGACCGCGACGGCATGTTCGACGCTGATCCGCGCAACAACCCAGATGCACAACTCATTTACGAAGCGCGCGCCGATGATCCGGCGCTTGATGCTGTGGCCGGTGGTACAGGCGGCGCACTGGGGCGCGGTGGTATGCAGACCAAGTTGCGCGCTGCGCGTCTGGCGGCGCGTTCCGGTGCGCATACCGTCATTGTCGGCGGGCGTATCGAGCGTGTGCTGGCGCGGCTCAAGGGTGGCGAGCGTTTGGGTACATTGCTGTCTCCCGAGCGCGGTATGCTCGCGGCGCGCAAGCAGTGGCTGGCAGGGCACCTGCAGACTCGCGGCACGCTGGTGCTGGACGATGGCGCTGTTGCGGCGCTGGCCAAGGATCAGAAAAGTCTGCTGCCGGTGGGTGTCAAGCTGGTGCAGGGCAGCTTCCGGCGTGGCGAGATGGTGGTATGCGTCGCCCCGGACGGTCGCGAGATCGCTCGTGGGCTGAGCAACTACAGTGCCATCGAAGCCCAGAAAATCATTGGTCACTCTTCCGAAGCCATCGTGCGTGAGCTGGGCTATATGGCCGAGCCTGAGCTGATTCATCGGGACAATCTGATCCTCGTCTGACTCGAGGCTGCAAAAAAGGACTATTTTATGAAAGGTTTGTTGGCGGCCGCGTTGCTGATGCCGGTGTTGGTCTTGGCTGAAGAGATCGGTCAGGTGTCGACGGTGTTCATGCATAGGAATT
>NZ_LJQT01000022.1:0-9625 GCF_001400515.1 Pseudomonas meliae
TTGTCTACACCCTCTTAGGATTGCTGGTGATAATCAGATTTTTTACTCAAAAGGCCGATCGGCCAACTGGACCGAGCCTGTGCAAGGCGCTGCCCGAAGGGCAGCCTTCAGCGTCCTGCCGCCATTTGCCAGAGCCGCGCCAGGTCACGCGCGCGGTCGTGCAGCAGGCGACTGGCATCGCGACAGGCCTGCTCAAGGCTCATCGGCCCGCTGGCCAGCGCGAAGGCCGCGCCAATGCCGTGCGGGTAAAGCTGTTCGTAACCTTCGCCCAGCGTTCCGGCGAGCACGATCACTGGCACTTGCTGGCGTTGCGCGACGCGCGCGACGCCAAGCGGCGTCTTGCCGCGCAAGGTCTGCGCATCAAAACGGCCTTCGCCGGTGATGACCAGGTCGGCCCCGGTCAACGCCTGCTCCAGCCCGGTCAGCTCGGCAACCACCTCAACGCCTGCGCGAAACGAGGCATTCAGATACGCTTTGGCAGCAAAGCCCATTCCGCCTGCCGCGCCGCTGCCAGGGCTGTTGCGCTGGTCCTGACCGAGGATCCGCGCCGAATGGTCGGCGAAACACCCAAGTGCGGCATCCAGCGCCACAACCTGCTCGGGCGATGCGCCTTTTTGCGGGCCGAAGATATGCGAGGCGCCATTCGGTCCACACAGAGGATTATCGACGTCGGCGGCAATCTCGACGCACACGTCAGACAAGCGCGGATCAAAGCCGCTCAGGTCGATACGGGCCAGATCGGCAAGCGCGAGACCGCCCGGTGGCAAGGGCTGATCGTCGGCATCGAGAAAGCGTGCGCCCAATGCCGAGAGCATGCCGCTGCCGCCGTCGTTGGTTGCGCTGCCACCGATGGCCAGAATCACGCGACGGGCACCCGCATCCAGTGCCGCCGAGATCAACTGGCCCGTACCTGCTGTGCTGGTCACACAGGCATCGCGCTGTGCCAGCGTCAGTAATTGCAAGCCACTGGCCATGGCCATTTCGATGATTGCCGTTCTGCTCTCGGCCAGCCAGCCCCAATGAGCCTGGACCGGATCGCCCAGCGGTCCGCTGACCCGGGCGCTCATCAGTTCACCATTGCAGGCTGCCAGCAGCGCTTCGATGGTGCCCTCCCCGCCATCTGCCATCGGGCATTTGATCAGTTGGGCATGCGGCCAGACCTCGGCCAGACCAGTGGCGACGGCGTCGGCAACGGCCTGTGCACTGAGGCTGTCCTTGAACGAGTCGGGGGCGATGACTATTTTCATTGTTGTTCTCCATATCCGATGCTCGCATGCTCTCATCCGCCACCGGGTTTGCCGCCAGCCCTTCGCACAACGATCGGCAACCGTTATCGGGCATTTGAACAAAAACCGTGTTCAGTCGTGACGAGTGATCATCTGCGCGCCCAGATACAGACGCAGCAGGTCATTGGTCTTGTAAGGATCGCAGCCGGTCAGCTCGCCGATCTTCTCCAGCCGGTAACGCAGGCTGTTGCGATGGATGCCCAGGGCTTCGGCGCAGGCCTGGCTTTCGCCGCTGTACTCGAACCATTTGCACAGGGTGTCAAGCAGTTGTACGTGGTTATGCAAACGGCCAATCGGCTCGGCGACGTCTTCAGCCAGCCAGCCAGTCGTGGCGGTAGCGCCAGAACAGCACCGGCAAACGGTACGCCTCAAGACGCAGCAAGCGTTGCCCCGGCAGAGCCTGACTGGCGTAATCGAGCAGATCCCGCGCCGCCGCACAGGCATGACGCAAGGCAGGCAGATCAGCAGACTGAGCCACGGTGGCCATGCGCAGCACCGGCCAGCGGTGCTCATCGAACTGCTTGAGCAGCAGCGCGTCGTCACGTTCCTTGCCCGTCGCGCGGCACCAGTACAACAAGGTGGGCTCGCGCAGCACGCACCAACTGTCGGCGTAACGCGTGCCAAGCCAGGTTGCCACCTGGCTGGCAACCTGCCCTTGCTGGTCAAACTGGATCAATACCACCTGACGCGCCACATGCGGCTGCAAACCAAGCTGGCGGGCTTCATCCACCATGCTATCGGGGCAATCCGGCAGCAGCAGGCGCGCCAGCAGGTCTTCGCTGCGCTGTGCCCGCCACTGCAGGTCAGCCTGCTGACGACGGTGTTCCATAAGCATCTCGGCGGTCATCTTCACCAGCTCGCCGTACACCCGGACCTCGTCCGACTCGCCGGTGATGCCGAGCACGCCGACCAATTGATGGTCAAGCATCAGCGGCAGATTGACCCCCGGCTTGACGCCACCGAGCTGCAACGCCGCCTGCGAATCAATTTCCACCACCTGCCGGTTGGCCAGCACCCGCTGCGCGCCTTCATGACGGGTACACAAGCGCTCGGGGTCGCCACTGCCGATGATGATGCTCAGGTAGTCCATGACATTGACGTTGTAGGGCAGAATGGCCATGGCCCGGTCGACGATGTCCTGGGCCAGCGCCCGATCAAGGGCGAACATGAAAAGCTCCAGACGCGTGGCGAGGCTTGCAATGGTTAGGCATATGGATACATTTTGTTGAAGTTATAGAACGCCCGAGTGTGCCTGAAAGTGGTCACCGGCGCGACGTACATGGCAGAGTGCCCGCGTCGACCTTTTGAATTTCCACACACGTGCACAGGCCCCCTTTTGATCAAATCCCGACTCGCCAGTCTGCTGTCGCTATTGACCCTGCAAGCCTGCACCTCAATGGCGGAAAGCGAAGCACCGACGCAGCGTTTTGAAGACTACCGTCAACAAACCATTGAACTGATCCGCAAGCAACGCAACTTCCAGACCGCCGACCATGAGGCCGAACTGGGCTGGAACGCGCCGCGCCAATGGACCCCGACTGGAACGCCTAAAGGCGGCGTTCTGCTGGTGCACGGGCTGGGTGACTCAGCGTGGTCATTCAATGACGTGGCACAGAAGCTCGCCGATCAGGGCTATCTGGTCAGGACCGTGCTGCTGCCGGGGCATGGCACCAGGCCCGAAGACATGCTTGATGTGCGTCTGGAGCAGTGGCAGCAGGTGGTGCGAGAGCAAACGCAACAGCTAAGCCGCGAGGTGCCGAAAGTCTATCTGGGGGGCTTTTCAACCGGGGCCAATCTGGTGCTCGATTACGCCTATGACCACGAAGAAATTGCCGGGCTGGTGTTGTTCTCGCCGGCATTTCGTTCCAACAGCGGCTATGCCTGGCTGACCCCGTGGATCGGCTGGGCCAGGCTGTGGCTTGCCGCCCCCAACGACGGCCTGCGCCCCCAACGACGGCCTGCGCCCGATGCAGACGCCGGTTCGTTACATGAACATGCCCACCAACGGTTTCGCCCAGTTCTATCGCAGCAGCGCGCTGGCTCAGGACCGCCTGCATCAACGTCGCTATGACAAGCCGGTGTTCATCGCCATCGCCGAGCACGACTCGGTACTCGACACTGATTACGTGCTGGACAACTTCAGCCAGCGCTTCAGTAACCCCGCCAGTCGCCTGATCTGGTACGGCGACCTGCCCGCCCGCGCTGCCAATACGCCGCGCGTAGAGGTGCGCAAGGACTACCTGCCGGAATACCGCATCAGCCGCTTTTCCCACATGGGCCTGCTTTTTTCAGCGGATAACCCGCTTTATGGCGTATCCGGTAGCCAGCGCATCTGCTGGAACGGCCAGAGCACACCGGACACCGCGAAATGCATGGCGGACGAGCCGGTGTGGTATTCGGACTGGGGCTATACCGAACCGGGCAAGATCCACGCACGCCTGACCTTCAACCCGTATTTCGAGTGGCAAACCCAAGTGATGCTCGGCGTGCTGAATGCAACACAGTAAAACTCAAAGGCTCTTACTCCAGCGGCACCAGTCGCTCACGGCTGTTGCTCAGGTGCGTCCACATCGCCGCACGCGCTGCATCCGGGTCCTTGCGGCGAATAGCGCTGAGCAGTGCTTCGTGTTCAAGGTTGGCCAGATAGCCTTGATGCGCGAGGTTATTGCCCGCCCGCTCGCTTGACGCAATGCGGCTACGCGGAATGATCGCGCTGCCCAGGTGCTGCATGATTTCCATGAAATACGGGTTACCGGTGGCTTCGGCGATGAGCATGTGAAAGCGTTTGTCGGCCTCCACACAACTGTCGTCATTGGCCAGCAGGTCCTGATAATCATCCAGTGCCTGACGCATGGCCGCCAGTTGCTCATCGGTGCGGCGCACAGCCGCCAGCGCGACGGCCTGGGTTTCCAGGCCAATACGCAGTTCGATGATATCGCGCACCCGTGAAACGGTTTCAACCTTCAGACGCAGGCCGGTCTGGTCACTGCGCTCCAGCACAAACGTACCGATACCGTGGTGGGTCACCACCAGCCCTGACGCCTGCAACTTGGAAATGGCCTCGCGCACGACAGTGCGACTGACGCCGTGCTCACGAACGATCTGGTTTTCGGAAGGCAGCTTCTGATCGGGTGCGATTTTGCCCAGCAAAATACGCTGGCTCAGTTCGGTGACCAGATCGGTGGCCAGGCTGTGCTGACGACGTTTGGGCGCTGCGCTGACAGGCTCTTGCATGGCGAATGAATCCTGACTTGTCTGGTCGGGCTGCCGTATCACGTTCATGACAGCGCGAATGTGAGGTTGAGTGCGCAAAAAGGCCGGTGGCATCGGCCTGCGCAGTTGTCTTACTTGTATTACAAGCTATCTGTCGCTGTCAAAGCTCTTGATTTACCTCGAAGCGTTTTTTTCAACAGCACAGCTTGAAAGAAACGGCCCGTGAATAGGTCATACCCGGCTCATAAAAAAGGCTGATACCCAGCAATCAATGGGTAAAAATATTAAATTAACATCGTCATACTGACGCGCCCTGCGCATGTACCTGCATCCAGAAAAACTTTCCCAATCGTCCAAATCATCAGCATCAGGGGATTGCACAAGCCTTTTTTACTTGTATGATGACCTACAATGCGAGGGACACACTTCGCACATACCCGCATAAAAACAACGAGTGGGAGATTCAACTGTGAGCACATCCAATTCCAGGATGGCCGACGGCACTGATTCGGTTCTGAGTTCAGCCGTATCGAAGGTCAAACGTCACGTCCTGCCGCTTTTCGTCATCATGTTTATCGTCAACTACATCGACCGGGTGAACATCGGCTTTGTGCGTTCGCACATGGAGCATGACCTGGGTATCGGTGCTGCTGCCTATGGCCTGGGTGCCGGACTGTTCTTCATCGGTTATGCCCTCTTCGAAGTCCCTTCCAACATCCTGCTGCAGAAAGTCGGCGCACGTATCTGGTTGACGCGGATCATGCTCACCTGGGGCATCGTTGCTGCCTGCATGGCCTTCATCCAGAACGAAACCCACTTCTACATCCTGCGTTTTCTGCTGGGTGTGGCCGAGGCAGGCTTCTTTCCAGGCGTGATCTACTACTTCACCCGCTGGTTGCCCGGGGTTGAGCGCGGCAAGGCAATTGCCATTTTCCTCAGCGGCTCGGCCATCGCTTCGCTGATTTCGGGACCGTTATCAGGCCTGCTGTTGCAGATCACCGGTTTCGGAATGAAAGGCTGGCAGTGGATGTATTTCATCGAAGGCATGTTCTCGGTGGGCCTGTGCTTCTTCGTCTGGTTCTGGCTGGACTCCAAACCGCACGACGCCAAATGGCTGACCCGCGAAGAACAGGACGCGCTGGTCAGCGCCATCGATGCCGAACAGGCTGCCCGCGAAGCGGCTACGCCAGTCAAAGCCTCCATCGGCAAGTTGCTCAAGGACAGCCAGATCATTCTGTTCTGCCTGATCTACTTCTTCATTCAGTTGACCATCTACGCAGCGACCTTCTGGCTACCGAGCATCATCCGCAAAATGGGCAGCCTGACTGACTTTGAAGTCGGCATGTTCAACTCCATTCCATGGCTGCTGTCGATCATCGGCATGTACGCTTTCGCCACGCTGTCCGCCAAGTGGAAGCGCCAGCAGGCGTGGGTAGCGATTGCGTTGCTGATTGCCGCTGCCGGGATGTTCATGTCCACCACTGGCAGCCCGATCTTCGCCTTCGTTGCCATCTGCTTTGCAGCACTGGGTTTCAAGTCGGCTTCGTCGCTGTTCTGGCCCATCCCGCAAGCGTATCTGGATGCACGTATCGCTGCGGCGGTCATTGCGCTGATCAACTCGGTGGGCAACCTGGGTGGCTTCGTGGCACCGACCACTTTCGGCTTGCTGGAAGAGCACACCGGCTCGATCCAGGGCGGGCTGTATGGCCTGACGGTCACATCGATCATTGCCGCGATCATCGTCTTCGCTGCGCGCAATACGCCCAAGCCAGGAGCGACGCCGGTAGCCGCCATCCATACCCCGGCCACGCATTGATGCAGGTTCGAAGCGACGCCATTACAGGCCATATTTTCTTACGGGATCAGCTATGAACATTCAACAAGCCAACATCACCAGCAAGGCCCCTGTCATTACCGAGATGCAGGTAGTGCCAGTGGCTGGCCATGACGACATGCTGCTCAACCTCAGCGGCGCGCATGGCCCTTACTTCACCCGCAATATCGTGATACTCAAGGACAATGCCGGGCATGTCGGCGTCGGCGAAGTGCCGGGTGGCGAGTTGATCCGCCAGACGCTGGAAGACGCACGCTCGCTGGTGGTCGGCAGCAGCATCGGCACTTACCAGAAGATCCTCAATGAGGCACGCAAAGCCTTCGCCGATCGCGATTCGGGCGGCCGCGGCCTGCAGACCTTCGACCTGCGCATTGCCATTCACGCTGTCACCGCGCTGGAAGCCGCCCTGCTCGACCTGCTTGGTCAGCACCTGGACGTACCGGTTGCTGCATTGCTGGGCGAAGGTCAGCAACGTGATCAGGTCGAGATGCTCGGCTACCTGTTTTATGTCGGCGACCAGCGCAAAACCGACCTGGCCTACCGCAGCGAGCCCGACGCCGATAATGACTGGTTCCGCATTCGTCATGAAGAAGCGCTGACTCCGCAGGCGGTGGTCCGTCTGGCTGAAGCTGCGCACCAGCGTTACGGCTTTCAGGACTTCAAGCTCAAGGGCGGCGTACTGAGCGGTGACGCAGAGATCGAAGCTGTCACGGCGCTGGCTGAGCGTTTTCCCGATGCGCGTATTACCCTTGACCCCAACGGAGCCTGGTCGCTCAAGGAAGCCATCCGCCTGTGCCGCGATCAGCATCACGTGCTGGCGTATGCCGAAGACCCGTGCGGCGCGGAAAACGGTTATTCCGGTCGCGAAGTCATGGCCGAGTTCCGGCGCGCCACCGGGCTGAAGACTGCCACCAACATGATCGCCACCGACTGGCGGGAAATGGGCCATGCCATTCAATTGCAATCGGTGGACATTCCACTGGCTGATCCGCACTTCTGGACCATGCAGGGCTCGGTACGTGTGGCGCAGATGTGCAACGAGTGGGGTCTGACCTGGGGCTCGCATTCCAACAACCATTTCGATATTTCTCTGGCGATGTTCACCCACGTTGCCGCTGCGGCGCCGGGCAACATCACGGCGATTGATACCCACTGGATCTGGCAGGACGGCCAGCGCCTGACCAAGGCCCCGTTGCAGATTATCGGCGGCAAGGTCGATGTGCCCAAGCAGGCGGGGCTGGGCGTCGAGCTGGACATGGACCAGCTGGCCAAGGCTCACGAACTCTACAAAGGCATGGGCCTGGGCGCACGCAATGACGCAGTGGCCATGCAGTTTCTGATCCCGGACTGGAAATTCAACAACAAGCAGCCTTGCCTGGTGCGTTGAGCCAGCTTAAAAAACCACTCGCCGCCTGCTGACAATCTGGCTGGCACACGGCGCGCAACCCCCTTGCGCGCCGTTTTTTTCAAATCCGGCTTGGCATGCAAAATGGGCATGCTACTGTCTCGTAATCTCCTGTAACGACTAGACCGCATGCGCCATCTCGCCCGCACCCGCCCTCGCCTGACACTCGCAGCTTTGGTTGGCCTCACCGCCGGCATTGCCTGGGCCTGGCTGATCCCCCACGCAACACTCACGCAGAGCCTGCTGACCGGCTGGGACACAGGGGTATGGCTGTATCTGATCCTTATTTTCGTTCGCACACTGCGCAGCAATGCCGACGATGTCCGCCGAGTCGCGATGATGGAAGACGAAAACGCGGGCGTCATTCTGGTAACGGTCTGCGTGGCGGCACTGGCGAGTCTGGCGGCGATCATCTTCGAAGTCGCGAGCAGCAAGGGCCTGTCCAGCGACGCCAAAATGCTCCATCACGCCTTCATCGGCCTGACCGTCATAGGTTCGTGGCTGATGATCGGGGTGATCTTCAGCCTGCATTACGCACGCATGTTCTATACCTGGAAAGGCAAGGAGCCCGCGCTGGCGTTTGTCGGCGGAGAAAAGCACCCTGACTACTGGGACTTTCTGTACTTTTCGTTCACCCTCAGCGTTGCGGTACAGACCTCCGATGTCGGCGTCGCGACCCGCGAAATGCGCAAGGTTGTGCTTGGCCAGTCGTTGATCTGCTTTGTGTTCAACACCGCGATTCTGGGCTTTTCGATTAATATCGCTGCCAGCCTGTTCAATTAGTGCTCGGTTTCATACAACCCCGTCAAGAGGCCTTCAGACAATGACCCCGTTGAAAATCGCAGTGCTCGATGATTGGCAAAACATAGCCAGCGATGTGGTGGACTGGTCGGTGCTCGACTCCGCGGGCGACATCAGCTTTCTGCACGACTTCCCGGCCGACACCGCAACCATGGTGCAACGCCTGCAAGGCTTCGACATCATTTGCCTGATGCGCGAGCGAACCCTGTTCGATGAGGCACTGCTCAGCCAACTGCCTGCGCTCAAATTGCTGGTCACAGGCGGCATGCGCAATGCGGCGATTGATATCCCTGCGGCCAAGCGGCACGGCATTGTGGTGTGCGGAACAGAAAGCTATAAACACGCGGCACCGGAACTGACCTGGGCGCTGATCATGGGCATCACCCGCAATCTGGTGGCCGAGGCCAACTCTTTGCGCGCGGGCAACTGGCAGGTCGGGCTGGGCAGCGACCTGCACGGCAAGACCCTGGGCATTCTCGGGCTGGGCAGTATCGGCAAATGGATTGCCCGCTACGGTCAGGCGTTCGGCATGCGGGTCATTGCCTGGAGCCAGAATCTGACACCCGAAGCCGCTGCCGAATCGGGCGTCACGTACGTCAGCAAACAGCAACTGTTCGAACAGGCGGACGTGCTCTCGGTGCACCTGGTACTCAGCGACCGCAGCCGTGGCCTGGTGGACGCGGAGGCACTGGGCTGGATGAAACCGAGCGCCTACCTGATCAACTCGTCACGCGGCCCGATCATCGATCAGACTACGCTGCTTGAAACACTGCAACAGCGCAAACTCGCAGGCGCCGCACTCGACGTGTTCGACATCGAACCGCTGCCGGCTAATCACCCGTTCCGCACGCTGGACAACGTGTTGGCAACCCCGCATATCGGGTACGTCACCGAAAACAACTACCGGACCTTTTATGGGCAGATGATCGAAGACATTCAGGCCTGGCATGCGGGCTCGCCGATTCGGCTGCTTGGCTGACACGTTGTACGCCGTCAAAACGGTAATCTGCCGGCTCAGTCACTCAGACTTTTTGTTGCTCTAAAAACCCTGTTTATGCGACCCTGCTCCGCTAAGGAGGCGCTGCA
>NZ_LJQT01000301.1:0-11509 GCF_001400515.1 Pseudomonas meliae
CAAAAAAACTGATACTCCCATGCGTCGACCTGTCGAACATCCTCCATGACCCGCACGGCGCTTTATTCCCTTTACGATTCTTTCTAGATAGCATCCCTCGGCAGCATCAGCCCTAAAGGCAGACGCACTCGCGCCTCCAGGCCTCCCCCCGAACGATTTCTCAACTCGACGTTGCCGCCGTGCATGGCAGCGATGCGCTTGACGATAGCCAGCCCCAGGCCGGTCCCCTTGCCACTGCGGGCGCGATCACCGCGAATGAACGGGTTGAAGATGGTATCAAGCTCGGATGGATCGATACCTGCGCCTCTGTCCAGTACGCTCAACACTACGTACGGCGCATTTCTGTCACCGGATACATAAGCGGCCACTTCGATACCGTTACCGGCATGATGCCTGGCGTTGCCGATAAGGTTGGTCAGCAGACGCTTCATCGATACGCGCCTCAGCGGGAAGGGCGGGATCGGTTCCAGACACAGACGGATGCTATCTTCATCGTTATTGAAGGGTGCAACCACGTCGCGCACCAGATGCCCCAGATCGACTTCTTCAATCTCTTCGTCACGCCCATCGCGAATGAACGCCAGGAACTGGTCAAGAATGGCATCCATGTCCTCGATATCCCGCACCATGCCTTCGGAGAACTCATTGTCGTTCATCAGTTCCAGAGACAGGCGCAGACGCGTCAGTGGTGTACGCAAGTCATGGGAGACGCCAGCCAGCATCAGTTCGCGCTCCTGCCCTGCCTGCTCGACGTCTTCGGCCATCTGATTGAAGGCCCGATAGACTTCGGTCATCTCACTGGGTGTGTCACTGACCGGCAAGCGTACGCTGCGCCCCTGCCCCAACTGTCGAGCCGCAAAGACCAGACGCTTGAGCGGCTGATTCAATTGACGCACAAAAATCCACGCCGACGCTGTGGAGAGCAACCCGATGGCCAGGAACCAGCCCAGCACACTCCAGATTTTCTGGCCGCGTAACGGGTGCGGATAAAGCGGTACTTTCAGCCAGCCATCCCCAAGGCTCGGCGCCCTGACCCAGAGCGCGGGCGGTGCGTGCACACGCAGACGCACTTCCGTATCGGCACCCAGCTCGGCCTGCATCTGCCGCTGGTAGATCTCACTGTACGGCCAGTGCTGCTCACCTTCCGGCACGCCACCGCCCACGACCCGAATCAGACCGGCCGCTTCGGCAATTGCCTCACGATCGTTTTCATCGGCAGCCCAATACGCGCGCAGCGTCAGCGCAACGCCGTGGCTGTACTGCCTGTCGACCAGCACGTCTTCGTTCATCAGCAGATAAACCAGCGTCAGGGCCTTGGAAAACAGCACGACGATGAGCACCAGCCAGAGCGTGCGAGAGAAAAAGCTTTGCGGAAACCAGAGCGGAGTCTTCATAACTGCAGCCATACACTTTGCAAGGCGAGCGAGGCTCGCAGGTTTGCCGAACGCGGGCCGGACCCGATGGACGAACGCAAAAAACCAGTACGCCGATAACCTTGAAAGAGATTATCGACGTAACTGGCGGGAATGACGGACTTCTGTGCTGACAACCGGCTTATCAGCGATTACCGGCACCATCCGGAACGAATACATAGCCTACGCCCCAGACGGTCTGGATATACCGGGGCTTGGAAGGATCCGGCTCGATCAGGCGACGCAGACGGGAGATCTGTACGTCGATGGATCGCTCCAGCGCATCCCACTCCCGGCCGCGGGCCAGGTTCATCAGTTTGTCACGGGTCAGCGGCTCGCGAGCGTGCATGACCAGAGCCTTGAGTACCGCGAATTCACCCGTGGTCAGCATATGCACCACGTCGCCACGCTTGAGTTCGCGGGTTGCCAGGGACAGCTCGTAGTCGCCGAAACTGACCGACTCGTCTTCACTGCCGGGCGCGCCGGGTACAGGCGCAGCCTGACGACGCAGAACAGCCTTGACCCGCGCCATCAACTCGTCCGGGTTGAACGGCTTGGCCAGGTAATCGTCAGCACCCAGTTCGAGCCCCTTGATGCGGCTCAGCTCATCGCCCTTGGCGGTCAGCATGATGATCGGCACCTGATTGTTCGCGGCTCGCAGACGACGGCAGGCTGAAAGGCCGTCTTCTCCGGGCAGCATCAAGTCCAGCACCACAAGGTTGAACACCTCGCGGGCCAATAGTCGGTCCATTTGCTCCACGTTTGCCACGGCGCGGGCCCGGTAGCCCTTGCTGGTGAAAAAACGCTCCAGGAGACTGCTCAGCCCCGGATCGTCATCGACAATAAGGATTTTTTCGCCTTCAGCATTTTGTGCGGTGCTGCTCATCGGATGCTCCTCTGATCTCGGGGCGCATTATGGCGTAGCTGCGGTGATGCGCACCTTGTGCATTGTTAGCAGATTTTACTGAAGGCGGCACTTGTGCAGGCTTTTTCGCCGAAAAAAGACCACATTTGTCGGTCGATCCCCTAATCCGCCTTCGCCGGGTATAATGCGCCGCCCTCAAAGTCAGGCAACGCTGGCCTTGTGGCGGTTCGCCAGCGCTGAAAATAAATGCTGGCGGCCGATATTCAGGCAAGGCAACTCGTACATAGCCCAGTTTTTTGCTCACAACTCCAGGTGGTCTTATGGACAGCATCAACAGCCGCATCGCCGAAGAACTCGGCGTACGCCCACAACAGGTCGCAGCGGCCGTAGCACTACTGGATGAAGGCTCGACCGTGCCCTTCATTTCCCGCTACCGCAAGGAAGTGACCGGCAGTCTTGATGACACGCAATTGCGCCATCTGGAAGAACGCCTGCGCTATCTGCGTGAGCTGGATGACCGGCGTGTCAGCATTCTTACCAGCATTGAAGAGCAAGGCAAGCTGACCCCGGAGCTGGCTCGCGACATCAAGCTGGCCGACACCAAGACCCGCCTTGAAGATTTGTACCTGCCTTATAAGCAGAAACGTCGCACCAAGGGCCAGATCGCCCTTGAAGCCGGCCTGGGCGAGCTGGCCGACGGCCTGTTCAACAACCCGAGCCTGACCCCGGACGCCGAAGCAGCCCGTTTTGTCGACGCCGAGAAAGGCGTGGTCGATGTCAAAGCTGCGCTGGAAGGCGCCAAGTACATCCTGATGGAGCGCTTCGCCGAAGACGCATCGTTGCTCGACAAGCTGCGCAGCTTCCTCAAACAGGAAGCAGTAATCAGCGCACGCGTGGTGCCGGGCAAGGAAGAGGAAGGTGCCAAGTTCCGCGATTATTTCGAACACGACGAGCCGCTCAAGAGCATGCCTTCGCACCGTGCACTGGCGATTTTCCGCGGCCGCAACGAAGGTTTTCTCAGCTCCGCACTGAAAGTCGGTGAAGAACTGCCGGGTGCCATGCACCCTTGCGAACTGATGATCGGTGAACGCTTCGGCATCCAGAACCAGAACCGCCCCGCAGACAAATGGCTGGCAGAGGTGGTGCGCTGGACCTGGAAGGTCAAGTTGTACAGCCACCTGGAAACCGACCTGCTGGGCGAGCTGCGCGACGGCGCGGAGACCGAAGCCATCAACGTTTTCGCCCATAACCTGCACGACCTGCTGCTCGCCGCCCCGGCTGGCCAGCGCGCCACACTGGGTCTGGACCCGGGCCTGCGCACCGGCTGCAAGGTCGCTGTGGTGGACGCAACCGGCAAGCTGCTCGACTACGCGACCGTTTACCCGCATGTGCCGAAGAACCAGTGGGATCAGACCATTGCCGTGCTGGCTGCCCTGTGCGCCAAGCACTCGGTCGACCTGATCGCTATCGGCAACGGCACCGCCAGCCGCGAAACCGACAAGCTGGCCGCCGACCTGATCAAAAAATACCCAGGTCTGAAAATGACCAAGGTCATGGTTTCCGAAGCAGGCGCATCGGTTTATTCCGCGTCGGAACTGGCCGCCAAGGAATTCCCGGACCTCGACGTATCGATCCGTGGCGCGGTCTCCATCGCCCGTCGCTTGCAGGACCCGCTCGCCGAGCTGGTGAAAATCGATCCCAAGTCCATTGGTGTCGGTCAGTATCAGCATGACGTCTCGCAGCTCAAACTGGCGCGCGGCCTGGACGCGGTGGTTGAAGACTGCGTGAACGCTGTTGGCGTGGACGTGAACACCGCTTCGGTGGCGTTGCTGGCGCGGATTTCCGGCCTTAACACCACACTGGCGCAGAACATCGTTGCGCATCGCGATGAAAACGGCGCGTTCAAGACGCGTGCAGCGCTGAAGAAAGTCAGTCGTCTGGGCGAAAAGACCTTTGAGCAGGCCGCAGGCTTCCTGCGCGTGATGACCGGTGACAACCCCTTGGACTCTTCTGCCGTTCACCCGGAAGCCTATCCACTGGTGCAGCGTATTGCGGCGGAAACCGACCGCGATATTCGCTCGCTGATTGGCGATGCGAGCTTTCTCAAACGCCTGGACCCGAAGAAGTTCACCGACGAGACCTTTGGTCTGCCGACCGTGACCGACATTCTGCAGGAACTCGAAAAACCGGGTCGCGACCCGCGTCCGGAGTTCAAGACGGCAGAGTTTCAGGACGGTGTCGAAGAACTCAAGGACCTGCAACCGGGCATGATTCTCGAAGGCGTGGTCACCAACGTCACCAATTTCGGTGCGTTCGTCGATATCCGCGTGCATCAGGACGGTCTGGTACACATCTCGGCATTGTCCGAGAAGTTCATCAAGGACCCGCGTGAAGCGGTCAAGGCCGGTGATGTGGTGAAAGTGAAGGTCATGGAAGTCGACATTCCGCGCAAACGCGTCGGCCTGTCGATGCGCATGAGCGACACGCCCGGCGAGAAGGTCGACGGCGCACGCGGTGCCCGTCCAGGTTCTTCGCCTCGCCAGCAGAACAGCGCCCCACGCAAGGAAACCCCTGCACCCGCGCCCATCAACAACGCAATGGCTTCGCTGTTTGCCAATGCCAAGCAGTTGAAGAAGCGCTGATGGATATTCCTGAAGATCTGACCCAAAGTGCCTACTTCAAGATGCTCGGCTGCGAACTGCGGCGTCTGGACGAGGGCGTGGCGGAGGTTGCGTTGCCGCTGGAGGCGCATCTGCGCAATCGCGGCAACGTGATGCACGGCGGGGCAATCTTCAGTCTGGTCGATATCGCCATGGGGCTGGCCTGCTCCAGCTCCCACGGTTTCGACCAGCGCAGTGTCACCATCGAGTGCAAGATCAACTACGTGCGCGGCGTCTCCGAGGGAGAAGTCCTGTGCATCGCCAAGGTGCTGCACGTGGGTCGCCGCACGCTGGTGGTCGAGGCTGAAGTCGTTCAGGGCGACAAACTCGTCGCCAAAGCCCAGGGCACATTCGCAGTCATCTAGACTGCGATAAAGGCTGATGAAAGCAATCACTGTGAACAGAACCTAGCCGTATCGACATCATTTAGGTTAATTTCGGCACCATTAGCGTGGTGCCGAGTCCATTTGGGTGGTACGACATAGAGCAGTGATTGTGAACAGGCGCTACAGACCAACCAGGCGACTACGCCAGTTCCTTTCTTCACCCTTGTAGACCGTCAAGTCCACCCCCATATCGGGGCGACCGATGCGTGAAGGATTACACCTTGAGCGAACTTTTAAACCGTCGTCTTGCATTGCTCGGCGAGCGCAACAACCTCTCTCTGCTGGAGCAGTGCCTGCACGGTATCGAGCGCGAGTGCCTGCGCGTTACCGCAACCGCAGAACTGGCACAGACGCCTCACCCGCAAGCTCTGGGTGCTGCACTGACCAACGGTCAGGTCACGACCGACTATTCCGAATCGCTGCTGGAGTTCATCACGCCTGCGCTGAAGAACCCGGCCGAGACCATCGATAGCCTGGACAAGATCCATCGCTTCGCCTACAGCAAGCTGGGCGACGAGTTGCTCTGGAGCCCGTCGATGCCATGCCCGCTGCCCGATGAAGAGCACATACCGATTGCCTATTACGGCACGTCGAACATCGGCAAGCTCAAATACGTGTACCGCAAAGGCCTGGCGCTGCGCTATGGCAAGACCATGCAGTGCATCGCTGGCATTCATTACAATTTCTCGTTGCCGGAAGACGCCTGGGCGCTGCTCAAGCAGACCGAAGACTTCGCTGGCGACGCGCGCGACTACCAATCGCATTCCTACATCGCGCTGATCCGCAACTTCCGCCGCTACAGCTGGCTGCTGATGTACCTGTTCGGTGCTTCACCAGCGCTGGATGCGGGCTTCCTGCGCGGCCGCAAACATCAGTTGGAACAACATTTCGACGCCGACACACTGTATCTGCCGTACGCCACCAGCCTGCGTATGAGCGATCTGGGCTATCAAAGCGACGCCCAGGCCGACCTGACCCCTTGCTATAACGACTTGGTCAGCTACACCGACAGCCTGCGCAAGGCCGTGGCCACGCCTTATAAGCCTTACGTCGATGTCGGCACTCATGACCAGAACGGCGAGTGGGTTCAGCTGAACACCAACGTGTTGCAGATCGAGAACGAGTACTACTCCAACATTCGCCCCAAGCGTGTGACCTATAGCGGCGAGCGCCCTATTCAGGCGCTTGTGGCCCGTGGTGTGCAGTACGTTGAAGTGCGCTGCCTGGACATCAACCCGTTCCTGCCTACCGGCATCAGCCTGGAGCAATCACGCTTCATCGATGCGTTCGTGCTGTACTGCGCGCTTGAGGAAAGCCAGCAACTGGCAAGCCATGAGTGTTCCAATGCAAGCTCGAACTTCCTGGCAGTGGTCAAGGAAGGTCGCCGTCCGGGCCTGAGCCTGCAGCGCAACAACAGCCCTGTTGATCTCAAGACCTGGGCAACCGAGCTGCTGGAAAAAATCACACCGATTGCCCGACTGCTGGATCAGGCCCAGGGCATCGATGAGCATATCAAGTCGATTGCCGTGCAACAGGCAAAGATCGACGATGCGTCGCTTACACCTTCCGCCCAGGTGCTGGCCAGCATGAAAGCGCATAACGAGGGCTTTACCGCTTTCTCTTTGCGCCAGAGTCAGGCACACGCCGAATACTTCCGCACTCACCCGCTGAGCGCTCAGGAACAGGCAGACTTCGAAGCCCAGGCCAAAACCTCGATCGAAGAACAGGCCGAGCTGGAAGCGACCGAGGAAGTGGTGGATTTCGACACATTCGTGGGGTCGTACCAGGCGAGCATTCTGTCGATCAGCAACTGATACGGGCAATTAATGTGGGCGTGAGCCGACTCACGAAAGGGACGGTTCAAACGCCCCTTTCCGGGGGCTTGTACCAGCCTCTTCGTGAGCAAGCTCACTCCCACAAAATATAGCCAAGAGTGCTCTGCGTCCGCCCCCAGGCTTATATCGCCTTTTCGAAGATCTTCGAATTACGCTGGTAGTTGTACAGCGACGCGCGGGCGCTTGGCAGGCGGTCGACGCTGCTGGGCTCGAAGCCACGCTCACGGAACCAGTGCGCGGTACGGGTGGTAAGGACGAACAGGGTCTTGATACCCAGCGCTCTGGCGCGGTTTTCAATGCGCTCCAGCAACTCGTCCCCGCGCCCACCGTGGCGATATTCCGGATTGACGGCCAGACATGCCAATTCGCCTGACTCCGAGTCCGCAATCAGGTACAGCGCCGCGCAGGCAATGATCAGCCCTTCTCGCTCGACCACGCTGAACTGAGTGATCTCGCGCTCCAGCACTTCGCGGGAACGACGTACCAGAATGCCCTGCTCTTCCAGCGGCGTGATCAGGTCCATCAAGCCGCCGACATCCTCAATGGCCGCTTCGCGCACCAGCTCAAACTGCTCCTGCGCAACCAGCGTACCGCCGCCGTCGCGGGTGAACAGCTCGGTCAGCAGTGCGCCATTCTCGGCATAGCTGACGATATGGCTGCGCGCCACACCACCGCGGCAGGCCTCGGCCGCTGCATCGAGCAATTCAGCCTGATAGTTGGCACCCAGACGCTGCAAGTGCGCAGGTACCTGTTGCGGACGCAGCTCGCGCACCAGTCGGCCCTGCTCGTCCAGCAACCCGGTTTCGGCACCGAACAGCAGCAGTTTGTCGGCAGCCAGATCAATGGCCGCACGCGTGGCAACGTCTTCACAGGCCAGATTGAAAATCTCGCCGGTCGGTGAATAACCCAGCGGCGACAGCAGCACGATATGACGCTCATCCAGCAGGCGATTGATGCCCTTGCGGTCAACCCGACGCACTTCGCCGGTGTGCTGATAATCGACACCTTCCAGCACGCCGATAGGCCGCGCAGTTACCACGTTGCCACTGGTCACCCGCAGCCGCGAGCCCTGCATCGGTGAAGCAGCCATGTCCATCGACAGGCGCGCCTCGATCGAGATGCGTAGCTGACCCACAGCATCGATCACGCACTCCAGCGTCTCGGTATCGGTGATGCGCATGTCGCGATGGTAACGCGGCGTAATGCCGCGCTGGGCCAGGCGGCTTTCGATCTGTGGACGCGAGCCGTGCACCAGCACCAGACGCACGCCCAGGCTGTGCAGCAGCACCAGGTCGTGGACGATATTGCCGAAGTTAGGGTGCGCAACGCCGTCGCCGGGCAGCATGACGACGAAAGTGCAATCACGGTGAGCATTGATGTACGGAGACGCGTGGCGAAGCCAGTTGACGTATTCGGGCATGACAACAAGAGCCTGTAGAGAAAATGGACGAAGAGAAAAAGCACGCACAACGGTGTGGTGGTTATCGTCGGAACAGGCTTGGCAACACGCGCAATCTCCTTTTATTCAACGTTGGTAGTACCGGGCTCACTGGGGAGTCAGGCAGTGATGTTCGATCAATTGACGTAACAGACGCACTGTAGGGTCCAGACGTGACATTTCGAGGTATTCCCCCGGCTGATGCGCGCAGGCGATATCGCCCGGGCCGAGCACCAGCGTTTCACAGCCAAGGCGCTGAAGATAAGGCGCTTCGGTGCCGAATGCTACTGCTGCAGCCGTATGACCGGTCAGTCGTTCAGCAACGCGCACAAGTTCAGCGTCAGCAGCCTGTTCGAAGGGTGCACACTCGGGGAACAGCGGAGCATAGTCGATCTTTACCTGGTGCAGCTCGGCCAGCGGCTCAAGCTTGTGGCGAATGGCTGCCCGCAGCACCTCAGGGTCCATGCCCGGCAATGGGCGCAGGTCAAATTCCAGCGAGCACTGGCCACAAATCCGGTTCGGGTTATCGCCACCATGAATGCAGCCCAGGTTCAGGGTCGGTTGCGGCACAGCGAACTGCGGGTTGCGGTATTGCACCTGCCATTGCGTACGCAGGCCCTTGAGTTCGCTGATCGCGTCGTGCATGGCCTCCAGCGCGCTGTGGCCAAGGCTGGGGTCTGAAGAATGGCCGCTGCGCCCGAGGATATGGATGCGCTCCATCATTACGCCTTTGTGCAGGCGAATCGGCTTGAGCCCGGTCGGCTCTCCGATAACTGCTGCGCGGCCCAGCGGACGTCCGGCCTCTGCCAGTGCGCGAGCCCCGGCCATCGAGCTTTCTTCATCGCAGGTGGCGAGGATCAGCAGCGGCTGTTTGAACGGTTGACCAATAAGCCCACGCACCGCCTCGATGATCAGCGCAAAGAAGCCCTTCATGTCGCAGCTGCCCAGCCCGACCCAGCGGCCATCGACTTCGGTGAGCTTCAACGGGTCGGTTTTCCACAGCGCCTCGTCGAAAGGTACGGTGTCGCTGTGGCCCGCCAGCACCAGGCCGCCCGGACCTGTGCCATAAGTTGCCAGCAGATTGAACTTGCCGGGGGAAACCTGCTGGATGTCGCAGGCAAAACCCAGATCCCCGAGCCATCCGGCGAGCAGATCGATGACAGGCCGGTTGGTCTGGTCCAGAGAAGGCTGCGTGCAGCTCACCGATGGCGCAGCGATCAAGGCGGCGAACTGGTCTTTCATGGACGGCAACGGCATGGGCGCTTCCTGTAATCAAGACGAAACACGGCCCATCATAGGGCCATAGCAACCCAGGAATAAACCGTTTCGGGCCATGTCCTGTACACTGACGGCCTTAGCAGCCGTTCAGTCATGGGCTGCTCTCCCGTTTATCAGTATCAGCGTTTGGATTCCCCCGGCCATGCAAAAAGAAACAGAAATCAAACTCCGCGTCAGCCGCGAGACCCTCGCTGCACTGCGCGAACACCCGTTGCTCAAGAAGCGCAACAAGAGTGGCTGGGAGCGCCTTGAACTGTCGAACCAGTATTTCGATACCCCAGAGGGCGAGCTGGCACAGGCCAAAGTCGCCCTGCGCATCCGTCGCGATGGCGATCAGATCATCCAGACCATGAAGACGCGCGGGCAAAGTGTTGCCGGCCTGTCCGAGCGCAATGAATACAACTGGGACCTGAGTAAAGCCAAGCTCGACCTGAAAAAGCTCGAAGGCGATTGCTGGCCCGAGCAACTGGCCGGGCTGGACAAGAAAACCATCAAGCCGTTGTTCACCACCGATTTCATCCGTGAAAAGGCCGAAATTGCCTGGGGTCGTGGCAAGGCCAAAGTGGTGATCGAAGCCGCGCTGGACCTGGGCCAGGTGGTTGCAGGCAAGCAAAAGGAAGAAATCTGCGAGCTGGAGCTTGAACTGCGCGAAGGCGAACCTGCCGCGCTGCTGGAACTGGCCGCCGAGCTGGCTGCAACGCTGCCGTTGATGCCGTGCGATATCAGCAAGGCAGAGCGCGGTTATCGCCTGCTTGATGCCAGCAGCTACTCGCTGAGCCTGCACGCTCCCGCTCTGCACGCAGAAACGCCGCTGGACGAAGCCTACTCCGCGCTGGCCTGGCATCTGCTGGGCAGCAGCCAGCGTCTGGCCGAGCAATACCGTTTCAACGGCCACTGGCGTCTGCTGCAGGACTGGGTCGAGATGCTCGCCGAGTTGCGTGCCCTGACCAGCAGCCTTGGCCAGGCCGCCCCACGGGCCTCGACCGCGCAACTGCGTACCTCGCTGGACGCCTTGCTGGAAGACTGGCGCCCGCTGGTTCAGGCCGGGCAGGAAGATGCCGATGTACGCGGTGCCGCCCACGAGCAGTTTCTGGAAGAGTTGCAGGACACCCGCTGGGGCGAGTTCTCGCTGAACACTTCGCGTTGGTTGCTGGCGCGCAGCTGGACCACAGAGCGCAATACCCGTGGCAATCGTCAGGGCGCTGCGCTGTTGAGCAGCTGGCTGCCACGCCTGCTGGGTGAAGAAGCGACGTCGCTGCAACTGAGCCGCTATCAGCAGCAGCCAGAAGACCTGGCCGAACAACTACCGCGCATCGAGCGCATTCAGGCCTGGCTGCACTGGGCACGCGGCGCACTGGAGCTGCCGGAGCTGGACCGCCTGTACGGCGAACTACGCAAGCTGGAAGAACTGGCCAATATGGACATCAGCGATGAAGTCCTTGATGCACGCGTGCAACAGGCAATCACCGTATTCCAGAGCCGCGCGTGGAAAACCCTGTTGCGTTTGTAACGGCTGGATTTCGTGGCGTTGATTATCGTCCCCACGCTCCGCGTCCGATCTTGAACATGTGGTGCGGCGCAAATTTGTGACGCAGAGCGTCACGAACTGCATGCCAACGCGGAGCATTGGCACGA
>NZ_LJQT01000161.1:0-13372 GCF_001400515.1 Pseudomonas meliae
AAACCCGGGGCGGTTCAGTACGGATAATTCAACTATCGTGCAGCCCCTGTCGCTCTCACTAATTAGTAGGCGGGACTGCTCAGTTCCAGCGCCCTGGCGCATTCCTCCAGTGAGCGCCGCTGGGTGTCGGCATACAGGTCCAGTTCGTTGAGCGTCCCGCGTCCCAGTGCCTGCTCGAAATCCTGCTGATTCGAATTCGTCGCGTAGTGCGCCTGTGCGTTATCGCCCAGGTTGGACTGGAAAATGCCCGCCGCACTGACCGGCAAAAAGTCTTCGTACACCAGTGGCTCGAAGCGCACATGACCTGCGTCGACAAGCTGTTCCAGACTGCCGGATGCATGCTCGGCAATACCTGATTCGGTCGGGAAATAGCGGAAGTAGGCCAGGCCCTGCCTGCGCATTTCAGCGTGGCTGTCCGGAAACGCCTCGAACGTGTTTTCCAGCAGTTCGGCATAGCGCAGGGCATTCGCCTCATTGGGGAGCTCACCCAGCGCGTCGCGGGCCTTGTTCAGCAGCCGGTCATACAGCTCGCGACCTTTGGGGGTCAGTGCAGCGCCACGCTGTTCGATCTCGCCGAAGCGTGCCGAGTGGCTGCCCGACTGACCAATGAACGTAATGGGTTCTTCAAGCGCCTTGAAGCTGGTCTGGCGCAACAGAATCGGACACTGGCGACGCGGTGGCCCTTCAACCACGGCCTTGGGCGTGATGCCTTTGCCGGGCATGCCGCTTTGCACCGCATCGATGTCAAGCGTGCGCGGGGTGAGGTGGTTGATGTGCGGGCCACGAAACGCCACCACATCAGCGATCAGGCGATGCTGGACGTTGAGCTTCTGGTACTCGTCAAGCGAGACCGTCGCCGTGTTATGCCAGCGAAAGGTTTCCAGCGCCTGCTGAATGAACTCGGCAGCGTCGGGCTCGCTCAACCCGCCGTCTGTCTCATGCTTGTCGATCAACGCCAGGGCACCGGGCGTGAAGATCCTGCGCTTGGCCAGCACCTGACTGGCAAACTCGCGCAGGCTGTCACTCTCGATCAGTTCCAGGCGCAGCAGTGAGGTAAACACCCGAAACGGGCTGACCTGCAACGCCTGTTCATGCACGGCACGAAACGCTGTGGAGTGAACCGGCACACCGGCTTCGGTCAGGTCGTAATAACCGACCGGCTGCATGCCCATCACCGCAAACAGGCGGGCGAGGGTGGCCAGTTCCTCAGCCGTACCGACGCGGATCGCGCCATGGCGTTCCATGTCCAGCCGCTGGATCTCGCCGGTCTGGCGCAGGCTGTTCAGCACCTGGCTGTCGCGGCTCATGACCTGCGCATTGACCTCGCTGACCAGCCCCATCAGCGTGCCGTACAGCGGCACTTCGTGCTGGTACATCTGCGACATGGCGCGAGAAAAGCCCGCGCGGATCTGTTCCGGGTCGGCAAAGCGTGCAGTGCTCATCAGGATGGTTTTTCCGTACGTGTTCAAGCCAGCGCTGCCAGGCAACGTTCGAAAATATCCAGCCCTTCGTGCAGAACATCGGGCTCGATGGTCAGCGGGATCAGCAGGCGGATGATGTGCCGCGACTTGCCGCTGGGCATCAACAACAGGCCAGCGTCCCTCGCTGAGGCCAATAGGTCGGCAAGCTGCCGGGTCCCGGGCTCGCCATCCGCTGTGATCAGTTCGATGCCGCGCATGCAGCCTACGCCGGTCAACCTGCCCAGGTACGGCGACAGCTTGCCTGACTGCCAAGCGTTGTAGCGCGAAACAATGGCGTTTTCCTGCTGTTCACCCCAAGTGGATAAATTGGCATCAGTCATTTGTGCCAGCGAGGCCAGGCCCGCAGCGCAGCCAATCGGGTTGCCGGAATAGGTGCCGCCGAGCCCGCCCTTGGGCAGGTTGTCGAGCAAATGCTTGCGACCGACCACGGCGCCCAGCGGAATGCCGCCTGCGATGCTCTTGCCCAGCAGAATAAGGTCCGGCTCGATGCCCAGGCGGCTGAACGCAAAGCGCTGCCCGGTACGGCCGAAACCGGACTGAATTTCGTCTGCGATCAACACGATGCCATGTTCATCGCAGAACGCTCGCAGCGCCTGAGCAAAATCCGCCTCCATGGCCAGAAAGCCGCCTTCACCCTGCACCGGTTCAAAGATGATGCAGGCCACATCGTTGACATCGATCTCTACGCTGAACAGTCGCTCCAGTGCCTTTAGCGCCTGCTCGGTGGTCACGCCGTTGTCCTTGCTGGGAAACGGAATGTGAAACACCGGGCCGGGCAGCACGCCGACTTTCTGTTTATAGGGCGCCACCTTGCCATTGAGGTTCAGGGTTGCCAGTGTTCGGTCGTGAAAGCCGCCATCGAAGGCAATCACAGCCGTGCGGCCCGTCGCGCCACGTACGATCTTCAAGGCGTTTTCCGCCGCTTCCGCACCGCTGTTGGTGAGCATGCCGCTGAGCGGGTAACTCACCGGTACGAACTCCGTCAGTTGCCGCATGAAGCGGATATACGGATCGTGAGGCGTAGCGTTGAAGCAATAGTGGGTCAGCTTTGCCGCCTGATCCTGAATGGCCGTGACCACCTGAGGGTTGCAATGCCCCAGATTGAGCACGCCGATACCGCCGACAAAGTCGATGTAGCGCTTGCCGGTGGTGTCCCATACTTCGGCATTGCGGCCGTGGGACAACGTTATGCTGTGGACAAACGAAATGGATTCGCTGATGTGTTCGCTCATCGGCCTGGACCTGACTCCGGGGGATCATGATGGCCTTATCCAAACAAACATCGGGCAACGCTTGCAAACGAAATAAAATCACCGGGTCATTCCAATAATTCCCGATGTAGCGGCTTTCGTTGTTGTTAATGGCAGGCAGTTCATTCCTAAAAGGAATTATGTTTTTCAAAAACGTCGTTTGTGGGTCAGCCCCGAGTGGATCAATACTGGGTTCATCAGTGATTTCCACCGTTTCCATGACAGGAGAATCAACATGGTTGCCGAGTTATTAGCACGTCTGGGCGTGGCGAACAGTGCCCATACACAAGGGGACTATCCGGTTTACACCCCGATTGATGGCAGCCAGATTGCCTCGGTCACGCTTGAAGGCAAGGAGCAGGTCGTGGCGCGCATCGACAGCGCCCACAGCGCGTTTCTGAAGTGGCGCACAGTACCGGCACCGCGGCGTGGCGAGCTGGTGCGGATCTTTGGTGAAGTGCTGCGCGAACACAAGGCTGACCTGGGCGAACTGGTGTCGGTCGAAGCAGGCAAGATCACTCAGGAAGGCCTGGGTGAAGTCCAGGAAATGATCGACATCTGCGACTTCGCCGTCGGCCTGTCGCGCCAACTATATGGCCTGACCATCGCCTCCGAACGTCCCGGCCACCACATGCGTGAAACCTGGCACCCGCTGGGCGTGGTCGGTGTGATCAGCGCGTTCAACTTCCCGGTTGCAGTCTGGGCCTGGAACACCACGCTGGCGCTGGTCTGCGGCAACCCGGTGATCTGGAAGCCTTCGGAAAAGACACCGCTGACGGCTTTGGCCTGCCAGGCACTGTTCGACAAGGCGCTAAAGATTTTCGGCGACGCGCCCGCAGCGCTTGCGCAGTTGGTGATCGGTGATCGTGACGCCGGTGAAGCGCTGGTCGATGACCCGCGCGTGCCACTGATCAGCGCCACCGGCAGCACCCGTATGGGCCGCGAAGTCGGTCCGCGTGTTGCTGCCCGTTTCGGGCGCAGCATCCTGGAGCTGGGCGGCAACAACGCGATGATTCTGGCCCCCAGCGCCGATCTGGACCTGGCCGTGCGCGGCATTCTGTTCAGCGCAGTGGGCACTGCCGGTCAGCGCTGCACCACGCTGCGTCGTCTGATTGTGCATCGCTCGATCAAGGACGAAGTGGTTTCCCGGGTTAAAGCGGCCTACGCCAAGGTGCGTGTCGGTGATCCTCGTGAAGGTAATCTGATCGGTCCGCTGATTGACCAGCAAGCATTTTCGGCCATGCAGAATGCGCTGACCAAGGCGCGCGACGAGGGCGGTCAGGTGTTCGGTGGCGAGCGTCAGTTGCAGGACAAATACCCGAACGGCTACTACGTCACGCCGGCCATTGCCGAAATGCCTGGCCAGAGCGAAGTCGTGCGTCACGAAACCTTCGCGCCGATTCTCTACGTGCTGGCTTACGACGACTTCGAAGAGGCCTTGCGCCTGAACAACGAAGTGCCGCAGGGCCTGTCGTCGTGCATTTTCACTACCGACCTGCGTGAGGCCGAGGCTTTCCAGAGTGCCGCGGGCAGCGATTGCGGTATTGCCAACGTCAATATCGGCACCAGCGGTGCGGAAATCGGCGGGGCATTTGGTGGCGAGAAGGAAACCGGTGGGGGGCGCGAGTCCGGCTCCGATTCGTGGCGCGCCTACATGCGCCGGCAGACTAATACCGTCAACTACTCCCGCGAGTTGCCGCTGGCTCAGGGCATCGTTTTCGACTGATGTGAACCGGGCGCTTATTGCCGACATTGCTGGAGCTTTTCGATGGTGCAGTTTGCTGAAGGCTGTCTGTGGGAACAATTGACTCCGCAACGTCCGGTCAGTCCGGCCTTGATTGGGGACCGAAGCGCCGACGTGTGCATCATCGGCGCAGGTTTCACCGGTTTGTCGGCGGCGTTGCGGTTGCTGGAAGGCGGCAAATCGGTGTGCGTGGTGGAAGCTCATCAGGTTGGTCATGGCGGCTCCGGGCGCAACGTCGGTCTGGTGAATGCAGGCACCTGGGTGGCACCCGATGAACTGGACAAGGTATTGGGCAGTGTCGAGGCCAGCCGCCTCAATAGCGCATTGGGCGCGGCTCCGGCGCTGGTGTTTTCGACTATCGACAAGTACCGCATCGAGTGTCAGGACACCCGCACCGGCAACCTGCACATGGCCCACAATGCAAAAGGACTGGCTGATCTGCGCAGCCGTGCCGAGCAGTGGCAGCGGCGCGGTGCCAGGGTCGAACTGCTGACCGGAAAACCCTGTGAAGACGCCTGTGGCACCGACAAGGTCAGCGGTGCGTTGCTCGATCACCGTGCCGGTACGGTGAACCCGATGGCGTATGTGTCAGGCATGGCGCTCAATGTTGTGGCGCTGGGCGGTCAGTTGTTTGGCGAGTCTCCCGTCAACGGGCTGCAACGCACTGCCGATGGCTGGAAAGTGTCCACCGCCGCGGGCAGTGTGCGCGCCGAGAAGGTCATCATTGCCTCCAACGCCTACACCGAAGGTGAGTGGACCGACGTCAAGGATCACATCTTCGCAGGCTACTACTATCAGGTCGCTTCACAGCCGCTCAGCGGCAGCGAGCAGGCGGGCATTCTGCGTGGCGGGCAGGGTTCCTGGGACACGCGCACGGTGCTCAGCAGTATTCGTCGCGATGCCCACGGGCGACTGGTGCTGGGCAGCCTTGGCAACGCTGGCAATTATCCGCTGTGGTTTATTCGTCAGTGGGCTGATCGCATCCAGCAGCACTACTTTCCCCAGTTGGGTCGGGTTGAGTGGCAGAGCACCTGGACTGGCCGAATCGGTTTCACGCCCGACCATTTGCTGCGTCTGTTCGAGCCTGCGCCCGGCTTGCTGGCCGCGACCGGTTTCAATGGCCGCGGCGTAACCACCGGAACGCTGGTGGGCAAGTGCTTTGCTGATTACCTGCTGAGCAACGACGCAACTGCGCTGCCGGTGAGCTTTTCCAGCAGCAAAAAGGTCTCGGCCAATGGCCTGCGTACGCTGGCTTACGACGCCGGTTTCACGCTGTATCACGCTGGCCAGTGCTTACGCGTGGTGCTCTGAGCCGACTGGCTTTCAAGCCATTCTGCTCTTGATTCGCAGCTCCGCACACAGCCCGCCCTGCGCTGAATTGCGCAGGTGCAGGCTGCTTTCCAGTTTGCGCACGATCATGTCGACGATCGCCAGCCCCAGCCCAGCGCCATTGCTGTGGCCCTGACTGTAGAAGCGTTCAAAAAGGCGTGCTTTCTGTTTCTCGTCGATACCCGGCCCTGCGTCTTCGACTGACAAATGTGCGCTGCCGTCTTCCTGGCGGTTGAGCATCACGCGAATCTCGCTGGCCGGCGGGGCGAAGTTGAGCGCGTTGGTCAGCAGATTCTGCAGTGCGATGGTGATGGCTGATGGGTCGCTGTGGATCACGCAGTCATCGCCCGCCTCGAACACCAGATCGACACGCTTCTCCAGTGCCAGCGGCGTGAGCTCGGCCATTTCCTCGCGCACCAAAGTGTTCAGTTCAAAGGTTTGTAACTGGCTGACTTCAAGACGCGGCTCAAGTCGGGCCATCGTCAGCAACTGGCTGGCCAGACGGGCAGCACGGTCGACGCCGTGCACGAGAAAATCCAGTGCCTCCAGACGCTGTTCCGGGGTTTCAGCCTGGCGGGCGTTCTGTGCGTGGATGCGCAGAATGGTCAGCGGTGTACGCAGTTCGTGGGCGGCGTCGGCGATAAACCGCCGCTCGCGCTCCAGCACGCTTTCGATCTGGGTCAGCAGACGGTTGAGCGCGTGTTGCATGGGTTCGAGCTCTTTGGGCAACGGTGTTACATCGAGCGGCTCAAGGCTTTCGGCATCGCGTTGGCGAATGACCCTGGCCATCGACTGCAACGGGCGCAGGCCCCAGCCGATCGCCAGCCAGATCGCGACCACCAGCAGCGGCACGCCGATCAGCGTCGGCCACAAGGTGTGGCTGACAATGCGCTGAATCAGGTCCTGACGCACATCGTCGCGCTCACCGACCCAGATCAGGAAACCCTGCTGCGGGTCGGCCAGGAGGAAGCCGCACCACTCATGCCCGTTCTCGACCAGATCATGCGAGCCTTCTTCTGCGGGAGGCGCACTGAGCAGCGGCGCTTCGGCCGAACGCACCAAAAGCTCGCCCGACGTGCGCCAGATCTGAAACGTCAGCCGGGTTTCGTACGGATGGGCAACGCCACTGGTGCCGACCCGGCTCATGGCCTGATCGAACGCCTGATAAAGCTTGTCCAGATCCTGCTCACCCGTAGCGCGCTGGCGCAGCACACCCTGCAACAGGCGCGCGCTCTGGGCCAATTGCGCATCGTAGACTTCTTCGATTTCGTGATGGCTGTCGCGCAGCGCGAGCAGGCTTATCGCCAGGTTGCCGAGCAGCAACAGCACCAGCACCGGGACCAGAATGCGCGCGCGTACCGAGGTCATGCCTTGAGCTCCAGCAGGTAGCCGACGCCGCGCACGGTGCGGATCAGTTCGGTGGACAGTTTTTTGCGCAGGTTGTGAATCAACACTTCCAGAGTGTTGCTTTCGACCTTGTCCTGCCAGCCATACAGGGTATTGGACAAGCGCTCGCGGGTGACCACCTTGCCGGGGCGGATCATCAATTGGTGCAGCAGTTGATATTCCATTGGCGTCATCGGCACTTCGCTGCCCTGAAAACTGACCTGCTGCGAAGCCGGGTCGAGGCTGATACCGGCGTGTTCCAGCAACGGCTGCGCACGTCCCTGGCTACGCCTGAGCAAAGCCCGGACCCGGGCTTTGAGTTCATCCACGTCGAACGGCTTGATCAGGTAGTCGTCGGCACCGGCGTCCAGACCGGCAATGCGGTCGGCGGTGCCGTCGCGCGCGGTAAGGATCAGCACCGGCAGGGCAAGCTCTTCGGCGCGCAACTGGCGCAGCAGATCGAAACCGTCCATGCGCGGCAGGCCGAGGTCGAGCAGCAACAGGTCGAAGGGTTCGCTGCGCAGGGCGTGCAGCGCGCTCAGCCCGTCTTCCAGCCAGTCCAGCGTGTAGCCCTCGGTGTTCAGGGCCACACGGATGCCTTGGCCAATCGCACGATCATCCTCGACAAGAAGCAGGCGCATAGGGTTGTGACCAATGAATAGGGTGAGAAGGGCGCCATCATGCCGTCAGCAGGCAGCGTCGCGAAGTGCCGTGTGTCCGGGAAGATGTTACGAGCTGTTGCGTATTAAGCTTTTCCTAAGACTGGTTTCGCACAGTAGCGGCTCCTTAACTGCCTGTGAGTATCTGTCATGCGTAAAGTCCTGCTGGTTTCCCTGTTGCTGGCCAGCCCGCTGGCCCTTGCCGGTCCGCAATGCACCACCGCTGAAAAGTCCCAATGGCAGGATCAGGCCAAATTCCAGGAGCAGCTCAAGGCTCAGGGTTACGAGATCAGCAAGTTCAAAGTGACTGACGGCAACTGCTACGAGATTTACGGCTTCGACAAGGACAAGCGCAAGGTCGAGATCTATCACGATCCGGTCACTGGTAAAGCGGTCAAGACCGAGATCAAGTAATGAACCGGGTTTCCCTGCGCCTGTGGGACCCGCTGGTCAGACTGTTTCATATCTCGATCGCGGGTGTTTTCGTTGCCAATTACTTCTTCAATGAGGCGGGTGACGACTGGCACGTCTGGCTGGGCTATTACGCGGTTGCCTGGCTGGCGGTGCGAGTGGTGTGGGGATTCATCGGACCAGCCAGCGCGCGCTGGAGCGATTTCTGGCCGAGCCCGACTCGCCTGCGTGCGCATGTCCGGTCGCTGATCAACCGGCAGCCGGTACACAGGCTCGGTCATTCTCCGCTCGGTGCGCTGGTCATGGTACTCATGATGGCGCTGATCTTCGGCATGGGCCTGACCGGCTTCCTGATGGAGGAAGTCGATGCCTTGTGGGGGGCTGACTGGCCTTTGCAGGCTCATGAAATTCTCGCCAATACATTGTGTGCCCTGGTAGTGCTGCACATGGCCGCGGCCATCTTCGAAAGCTTTCAAGTGCGTGACAACCTGCCCTTGTCGATGCTGACAGGCAAACGACGTCCGTTACCTGAAGATCGCCATCGCTGAAACCACCTCCTTGCCCTTCATCACAGTGATGCCTCCTGATGCGTGTTATTTCCCAAAACCTGACTGCATGGAGCGCAGGCCTGATTGTTGTAGTGATTTTTCTCAGTGAATGGCTAAGCCATCCACAGCACCGGATATCTGCCTTTGTCGTGAGCGCCGCACCGGTCGATGCTGAAAGTGTGGCACCCAAGGCATCCTACATTTCGCGTTTCGCGTCTTCTGATCTGAACGATTTCGTGCATTCGTCAGCCGTGACGGCATTGCCTGGCGGCGACCTCATGTCGGTATGGTTCGCCGGTTCTCGCGAAGGCGCGGGAGACGTTGAAATACGTACCTCGCGGTTCGATGCGTCCAACGGTGAATGGGGCGGCGAGCAGGTCCTGGCGACCCGGGCGTCCACTCAGTCAGGTACTGGCAAATACATCCGCAAACTGGGCAACCCGGTGATCGCGCTGGCTCCGGACAATCGCCTGTGGCTGTTCTACGTGTCAGTCTCGGTCGGCGGCTGGGCGGGCAGTACCGTCAATGCCATGGTGTCCAGCGATATGGGGGCCAGTTGGTCGCCGCCGTGGCAACTGGTGACATCGCCGTTTTTGAACATCAGCACGCTGGTACGTGGCGCGCCGGTGTTTCATACCGACGGCTCGATCGGCCTGCCGGTCTATCACGAGTTTCTCGGCAAGTTTGCCGAATACCTGTATCTGAGCGCAGATGGCGAAGTCATCGACAAGTTTCGCATCAGCCGCGGTAAAAATTCCCTGCAGCCCACCGTCGTACCGTTGGACGGCCAACGCGCCGTAGCCTTGCTGCGTTATGCCGGCGAGACGTTTCACCGGGTACTGGCCAGCCGTACCGAAGACGGCGGTCAGACCTGGAGCGAGCCGCAACCGCTGACACCCAGCAACCCCAACTCGTCGCTGGCCGCCGTCGGCGTACCGGGTAAGGGCTTGCTGGTGGCGTTGAATGATCTGCGCGAAGGTCGCTTCAAGCTCAGCCTGTACAGCACCGACGAGCAGATGAAGGTCTGGCGGCCGCTGCCGGATCTGGACAAGTCACCCGATCCGCTGGGTACACCGTTTGCCCTGGAAGCCTACAAGGCTGCCATCGGCGAAGGCTTTCGCGCTTCCAGCGGCGCACGTCGCCAACCGATGGAAGCCGAGTTTCTGAGCAATCTGGACCAGCGTGTCTGTTCCGCGCAGGGGTGTGATTTCGAATACGAATACCCGTACTTCATCCGCAGCCCGGACGGCCTGTATCACCTGGTCTACTCGTGGAATAACACCTTCATCAAACATGTCAGCTTCAACGAGGCCTGGCTGGCGGAGCAGCTTTTATGATCGCTTTGGGATTGGCTCATCTGGCGTTTGCCTGGACCCTGTTTGTGCTATTGGCTCCGCTGACCGCATCGTTATGGTGGCGCTGTGGCCTGCTGGCAGCGACCTCGCTGTTGAGCGTTATTTCATTCGACGGTTTGTCGATGGCGTCGTACGCTCGCAGCCTGACCGACGATCTGGCAATCAGCAGTCTGGTGGTGCTGGGCTGGCTGACCTTGCAGCGATTGAGTGTGCTCAGACCGATGGCAGTGTCCCGGCGATGGGTGATGCTGCTGGTGTTCGCTGTGCTGGCGCTGACGTTGTATCCGGCCACGCTGGGTCTGACTTACTTCGACCCCTACCGCTGGGGTTACAATCCGCGACCGATGATCATCATTGTCGCCGTTATCGCGTTGGGGCTGGTCTTGATGCGTAATGCGCTGGCTGTAGTGATGCTGGCTGCTGCGACGCTGGCATTCACATTTCGTATCAAACCGTCGGAAAATTATTGGGATTACCTGATTGACCCGCTTCTCGCCCTGTACTGCTGCGGGGCTTTGCTGAGCCTGGGCATCCGTTTTGTTTATCGCCGGGCAACGGAGTCGCGCCGTTCGGCCACTCTGTCTGCTGGCAATGTCTAGAGGAATGACGATGAGTTGGTTGCAATCGCGACGCCTGCATTATTGGCTGGGCGCGGTCATGTTGGTATTCCTGCTGTCGGCGTTACTGAGGGGGGTGTTTTTCTTCGGATTTTCTGGCGTCGAGCCGGGTGCCCTGTTTACCCATGGCGAGGTTGCGCAGACGCTGGGTATCGGCGTGCGTTTCGACCTGCGTCTGGCGCTGCTGATACTGCTGCCGGTCGCAGTGCTGCTCTGGTTGCCGCGCTGGAACATGGTCAGCCAGCCGGTCTTGCGCTGGCTGGCGCGAGGCTATCTGATTGTTGCGCTGGCTGTTCTGACGATGATTCATATCGTCGACTTTGGTCATTACGCCTATCTCGGGGTCAGGCTCAACGCCAGCGTGATGCGCTATCTGGAGGATGCGCAGATTTCCCGGGACATGCTCTGGCAGACCTATCCGGTGCTGTGGATCACTGCCGGCTGGTTGCTGACCGTTGCAGCGCTTGGCTGGGCGCTGCTCAGGCTTGAACGTGTCACTCTGGACCGCCAGGCCCGGTCGCTCAATCGCTGGTCCGTGGTCTGGGGTTCGGCACTGGTGGTCTGTGCGACCTTTCTCGGTTTGCTGGGCCGGGTCGAGAATCTCAATCTGGAAAATCCCGTACCGTTGCGCTGGAGCGATGCATTCTTCTCCGGCAACAGCCAGGTCGCGGCACTGGGGCTCAACCCGGCGCTGTTCCTGTACGACACGCTCAAGGTCTCCCAGTCCCACTTCGATGAAGCCCAGGTGCGCGAGCACTATGAGTCGGTCGCGCGCTATCTGGGTGTCCAGCAGCCAGATGCGCAGGCCTTGAACTTCAAGCGTCACCAGCCTGTGCAGCCTTACCGAGTGCGCAGCGAGCGGCCGCCGAATGTCATGTTCGTCATGCTTGAATCACTGGGCACCAGTGCTGTCGGTGCCTACGGCAATCCGCTGAACCCGACGCCGAATCTGGACCACCTGGCGACTCAAAGCTGGTTCTTCAAGCACTTCTATGTGCCGGTGACCGGCACCGCAAAAACGGTCTGGGCAAGCATCACCGGGGTGCCTGATGTGACCCGGCAGGAAACGGCCACGCGTCATCCGCTGCTGACGCGTCAAAACACCATCATCAATGACTTCAAGGGCTACGAGAAGCTGTACATGATTGGTGGCAATTCCGGTTGGGCCAACATGAACGCGTTGATCCGCCGCAGTATCGATGACGTGCGCCTGTACGATGAGCGCGACTGGAAGTCGCCGCAGGTGGATGTGTGGGGGATTTCCGACCTGGATCTGTTCAAGGAGAGCGACCGGATTCTGCGCGCGTTGCCAGCTGACAAACCGTTCTTCGCCTACATACAGACCGCTGGCAATCACCGGCCATTTACCATCCCCAAAGACAACGATGGTTTTCAGGTCAGCGACAAGACACTGGAGCAGGTCCAGGCCGCCGGTTCGCGAAGCGTGGAGCAATACAATGCGGTGCGTCTGCTGGACTTCAATATCGGTCGGTTGATGGAACTGGCCAAGGCGGGCGGTTATTACGAAAACACCATCTTTGTGCTGTTTGGTGATCACAACACACGCATTAGCCAGATCCCGCATATGGCCCCGGCGTTCGAACAACTGGGGCTGGAGAGCAATAACGTTCCGCTGTTGATTCATGCGCCCGGCCTGCTGGGCACCCGGGTAGTCGATGACGCGGTCGGCCTTGCGGATCTACTGCCGACACTGGCGGGAATGACCGGTATGCCATTCACCAGCGGCACTATGGGCCGTGACATTCAGCAGCCCGCCCCCGAAGGCGAGCGTGTGGTGCCGTTGGTACTGCGTGAAGGCACGTTCCCGCTGATTGGCGGTGTTACCCGTAACTACCTGCTGCAAATGGAGCACGATGGCAGTTCGCCCACGCTTCACGATCTGTCTTCCTCCACGCCGCTGGATAACGTCGCCGAGCAGAACCCGCAAGAGTTCGAGCGGCTGCATGACCTCACTCGCGGTCTGCATGAAACCTCGCGAATGATGCTGTATCAGAACGTGCGTTGATCACCCGAACCGCGCCAGGCGCAGGATATTGCGCAAGCCTATGGTCAAGGCCGTATGCTTGCGTAATGATGGCATCTGTATTTGATGATGTTAAAGTGCTTGCCAATGTGAACCCTGCACGGATTAAAGACGTACATGGCGCTGTTTTCGACTATCGTCACCAGTCAAGAGCAAGTTCTTCGGGCGGTATAAATAGCTGACCGAGACACTGGCTATTTTTCTGGTGGATTATGGTATTTCATCGCTAATACCGGAAAAAACTGTCGGATTTTGCTTCGAATCTGTATTTTGGCGGCCTGTTTTCGCTCGGATGCGTTTTTTGTCTATTGCACACTCAAGAGCCTTCCTGGATGCCGGCAAGTTTTTCATGTGTTACCCCGCCGAAACTGCTTGATGCACTGCGTGCTGAAACGAGTCAGCTTCACGTTAAGCTCGAAAAACGCATGCCGTTTTTTTCACCCGCGCTGGATCATGCTCTTTACCTTCGCTTGCTTAAGGCTTATTACGGCTTTTATGCACCGCTTGAAGCTGCATTGCACGACAGTGCCTTGATGCATAGGAATTTC
>NZ_LJQT01000367.1:0-4582 GCF_001400515.1 Pseudomonas meliae
ATAGTCGAGATTATCGTTCCGCACGCTCCGCGTGGGAATGCCGTTCGTGACGCTCTGCGTCACACAAGCCGCTCGGCAAGCCCGTGCAGAAACGCCTCGGCAAGCACCACGTTGTCATGCCGCTGATCAACCGTTGTCGAGCTGCGCAGCCCGTTGACCGAGCACTGTTCAAGCAGCACCGCTTCAGCCCGGGCAATCTGCTCTGGCGCACGGCTCTGCCCGGCCCACCAGCAATCGGCCTGTACGTTAAGCGTTTTCAGGGTAAATGCCTGGCTCAGTTGTGCGTTGGCTTCCAGTAGTTTGTAACCGGTTTCGATCTCGTCCTGCACGGCGATGTCCTGGAATATGCTGCGCAGGTTGTCGGCGTTCATGCCGGCCTCCAGCGCGACATGGTCGACCACCCAGTCAATCACCTCGCCCTCGCTGGACAGCGACTGCCGGGCGGTTTCGATAAGCCCCACAATCGACGCTTCCTGCAAGCCCGGCACAAACGCCTGCAAGCTTTTGATCAGGCTGCGGTAGTAGTTTTCGCCCTGTTTTTGCGTGGTGACTTCCGGCGCTTCTTCGACCCACTCCATCCCCACCGAGGCAGGCAACTGGGTGTCCACCAGCCCGAGAAAGCTCACCGTGTCGCCCTCACGCTCAAGTACATGCGCCACCTCGATGGCCAACGCACCGCCCATCGACCAGCCCAGCAGGTTGTAAGGCCCGTGCGGTTGAGTCATACGGATTTGCTCGACGTAGTAATCGACCATTTCCTGCCACGACGTATCAAACCAGCCCGGCACCACGTAAGCCTTGTTGACCAGCCCGTAAACCGGTCGGCTGTCGCTCAATTGGCCAGCGAGCGGGTAATACGAGTAGGTGCCGCCACCGCCCGGTGGCAGGCAGAACAACGGCGTATTGTCCGATCGATTGGCGTTCATGACGATGACCGCCGATTTGACTCTGGTTTCGTCAGCGCGCATGAAATCGGCCAGCTCACCCAAGGTCTGCATCAACAGAAAATCATGCAGTTTGATGGAGACATCAAACGTCTCGCGAATCCTGCCTGCCAGCGAAACCGCCAGCAGCGAGTGGCCGCCCAGGGCGAAGAAGTTGTCGTTGAGCCCTACCCGTTCGACCTGCAGCACCTGCTCCCACAACGCGGCAAGACGTAGCTCGAATTCCGTACGTGGCGCGACGTGGCCTTGCTGTGAACGAGCCACGTCCGGTTTGGGCAGTGCCCGGCGATCCAGCTTACCGTTGGCGGTCAGCGGCATCACATCAATGAAGACAAAGTATGTCGGCACCATGTAATCCGGCACGTGAGCCTTAAGGTGCGTTTTCAGGGTTTCGCGCAGAGCGTCCGAATCCAGACCAGCATCAGTGCGCACCAGATACGCCACCAGCTGCTTGCCGGAAGGCCCGTCAATATCGATTACATTGGCTTCTCGCACACCAGCATGCTCATGCAGACGCGCTTCGATCTCGCCCAGCTCGATACGCAGCCCGCGAATTTTCACTTGATGGTCGATACGCCCGGCGTATTCGATAACGCCTTCATCGCGATAACGCGCCAGATCCCCGGTCCGGTAAAGACGCCCGCCCTGCTCGTCGAACGGGTCCGGCACAAAGCGTTCAGCCGTCAGCGCCGCACGGTTGTGATAACCCCGCGCCAGACCCACACCGCCCAGGTACAGCTCTGCCGCAACGCCCTGCGCGGCAGGCAGCAATCCGTCGTCGAGGATATGGGTTTTCAGGTTAACGATAGGTCGACCAATCGGCACGCTGAGCACGTCGTCCGGGGTGCAGGTCCAGTGGGTGACGTCGATAGCCGCTTCGGTCGGGCCGTACAGGTTGAACAAACCCGCCTGCGGGAGACGCTTGAGCACCTGACCGGCGAGTTCGGCAGGCAGTGCTTCGCCGCTGCACACCACACGACGCAAGCTGTTACAGCTTTCCACCTGAGGATGGGTGAGAAACGCCTGGAGCATCGACGGGACAAAGTGCAGCGTCGTGACCTGATGTTCGCGGATGGTCTGCACTAGCCGCTCCGGATCGCGATGATCGCCCGGCAACGCCACGGCTAAACGTGCACCGGTCATGAGCGGCCAGAAGAATTCCCACACCGACACGTCGAAGCTGAACGGGGTTTTCTGCAATACCGTATCGCTGCCATCCAGCGCGTAAGCCTTCTGCATCCAGTGCAAACGGTTGACCAGGGCGCGATGGCTATTACCCGCGCCCTTGGGCTTGCCGGTCGATCCGGAGGTGTAAATCACATACGCAAGATTCAGCGGATGGCTGAGGTTGATCGGGTTCGCAGTGCTGTATCCGGCCAGCCCGTCGCCGTCCTGATCCAGGCACAGACTTTGTACTTGAACCGGCAGGCGCTGTAGCAGCGCACTCTGGGTCAACAGCAAACCGACACCGCTGTCCTGCATCATGTAAGCCAGACGGTCCTCGGGGTAATCTGGGTCCAACGGCACGTAAGCGCCACCGGCCTTGATGATCGCCAGCAGACCAATGACCATATCCACGCTGCGCTCGACACAAATCCCCACCAGCACGTCCGGACCGACACCCGCTTCACGCAAGCGGTGGGCAAGCTGGTTGGCGCGGGCGTTAAGTTGCGCATAGCTCAGTTGTTCAGCCGCAAAAATCAGCGCCGGAGCGTCTGGCGTGGCCAGCACCTGCGCCTCGATCAGGCTGTGTAGACAGTGCTCGCCAGGGAAATCGGCAGCTGTGGCGTTCCAGTCGCGAACAATCTGCTGCTGTTCGGCAGCGTCAAGCATCGGCACTTCAGCGATGCGCTGACCCGCATTGGCGCAAATGGCCTGCAACAGCGCGAGCCAGTGCCCGGCCATGCGCTCGATGGTGCTGCGCTCGAACAGCGCGGTGGCATAGGTCAGGCCCGCGCTCAAACCGCCATCGTGTTCGGCGGTGTTGAGGGTCAGGTCGAACTGCGCCGGATAGCTCTCGGACGTCAGCGCTTCGACCTGCAAACCGGGCAGTGCGTGCACCTCGGCGCTGGCCTGGCTCTGGTGGTTGAACATCACCTGGAACAGCGGGCTGTGGCTGAGGCTGCGTTGAGGTTGCAAGGCCTCGACCAGCTGTTCGAACGGCAGTTCCTGATGCGCTTGAGCTTGCAGGGCCGCATGTTTGACCTGCTGCAGCAGCTCGCTGAACGTGGTGTGCAGGTCGAATTCGGCGCGCAGCACCTGGGTGTTGACGAAGAAACCTATCAGGCCTTCGGTTTCCGCGCGGGTGCGGTTGGCAATCGGCACGCCGACACGAATGTCCGGCTGGCCGCTGTGGCGATGCAGCAAGGTCTGGAACGATGCCAGCAACAGCATGAACAGTGTGACGCCCTGTTGCCGCGCGACCTGTTTCAAGTCGTCGATCAACCCTGGTGCCAGCTCGAACGCCAGCCGCGCACCGGCGTGGCTTTGCACGACCGGGCGCGGATGATCGGCGGGCAATTCCAGAATCGGCTGCTGTTCGCCCAGTTGCTGCTTCCAGTAATCCAGCTGCCGCGCCTGTTCTCCGGCGTCCATCCAGTTGCGCTGCCACAGCGCGTAGTCGGCGTATTGCATGTCCAGCGCGGTCAACACCACCTCACGGCCCTGGCTGTAGCCTTCGTACAGGCGCACCAGTTCATCGACCATGATCGGCATCGACCAGCCATCGGAAACGATGTGGTGCTGGGTCAGGATCAGCACGTGTTCGTCAGCAGCAAGATTCAGCAAGCGGACGCGCAGCAGCGAACCCTGTTCCAGATCGAACGGGCGCTGCATTTCCTGCTGCACGCAGGCTTCAAGGGTTTGACCGGCAGGCACGGACTCGACCATCAGGGTCAAGGCACGCGGCGCATGGATGATCTGCACAGCCTGTTCGCCCTGCTGGCGGAAGGTAGTGCGCAGGGTTTCGTGGCGGGCAATCAATGCGCTGAAACTGTGCTCCAGCGCGGCAATGTCCAGCGAGCCGCTCAGACGCAGGGCCGCAGGGCCGCAGGAATAGTGTAAGCAGTGCTTTCTGGATCAAGCTGCCAGAGAAACCACTGGCGCTGCTGCGCGTAAGACAAGCCCAGCGGCTGGCTGCGGTCGGCCTTGATAAAGCGTGGCGCAGCATTGCCCTGCCCGTTGCCCGCAGCCTGGGCGAAGGCTGCCAGATCACGTGCCTCAAAAAGGTCGCGCAACGACAGTTCGACGTCCAGTTGCTGACGGATGCGCGAGATCACCTGAGTGGCCAGTAACGAATGCCCGCCCAGCTCAAAAAAGTTGTCGCTACGCCCGACCTGCTCGACTTTCAGCACATCGGCCCAGATCGCCGCCAGTTGCTGCTCAAGCTCGCCTTGCGGCGCAATGTAGATCGCCTGCAACTGGCTGGCATCCGGCGCAGGCAGCGCCTTGCGGCCCAGCTTGCCGTTGGCGGTCAGCGGCATCTTGTCGAGGACGATGAAATGCGTCGGCACCATGTAATCCGGCAGGTGCGCGCGGAGTTCGGTTTTCAGCGCTTCGCGCAGGCTTTGCTGATCGTGATCAGGCTGGGCTGGCACTAGATACGCGGCCAATTGCCCATCCACGGCCAGCACGATCAC
>NZ_LJQT01000218.1:0-263 GCF_001400515.1 Pseudomonas meliae
TTGTCTACACCCTCTTAAGCCCGCTCCCCCATCGCGGGCTTTTCTTTGTCCGGAATTTGACGGGCAGGCCGCTTTTCCAGATATCTGTGCACTTATAGTCAATGTATTTTTCTTTGACCAAAAACTGCACTTTTTTGACGCCAATAAATCTCTTCATTTATCCAGTCGATTGTTGCGATGACCCGTTCATGTCGCAGCTTTTCGAGCCGATACTCTAATCACAGCAAGTCCACAAACACACCAAGGTATCCTCTGAAAAAGCC
>NZ_LJQT01000218.1:300-11155 GCF_001400515.1 Pseudomonas meliae
TTTTTCAGACCTTCCCAAGGGGCAGGTTATGTTCGGAAACAAGAACAAAGCTGAACTGACAGCCATGAAGGCCGAGGTAGATGGACTCAAAGGACTGACAAGCGCACTGGAAAAATCAATGGCGGTGGTCGAGCTGGGTCTCGACGGCAAGATCCTTCGTGCCAACGATAACTTCATTGCAACGATGGGCTACCGGGCCGATGAGCTGGCCAGCAAGACGCACCGCGACTTTTGCGAGCCGGAGATTCTCCGCAGCCGTGAATACGCGGACCTGTGGGCGTCTCTGAAGGCTGGCAAGTTCATCTCCGGCACCTTCAAGCGCATCGACAAGAATGGCCGTAGCGTCTGGCTGGAGGCAAGCTACAACCCGGTGACCGATACGCAGGGCAAAGTCTTCAAGGTGGTCAAATATGCTCTGGACGTCACCAAACGCGTAATGCTCGAAAACGAGACCAACAGCAAGCTGGCAGCAGTAGACCGGGCCATGGCTGTTTGCGAATTCGAGCCCAATGGCAATGTGATAACCGCCAACAGTAACTTCCTGAACGTCATGGGTTACGCACTGAACGAGATCAAAGGTAAACACCACAGATCGTTCTGCGAACCGGCACTGACCAACAGCCCGGAATATGCCGAATTCTGGCGCAAGTTGAATCAGGGCGAGTTCATTGGCGATCAGTTCAAACGCATCGGCAAACATGGCCGGGTTGTCTGGCTGGAAGCAACGTATAACCCGGTTTTTGATGTCGACGGCAAGCTCTATAAGATCGTCAAGTTCGCCAGTGACATTACCCAGCGTGTCGAAAAGCAGGAAGCCGATGCGCATGGTGCGTCGCGTGCTTACCATATCTCGGCAGAAACCGAGAAAGTGGCCGAACAGGGAACCCTGGTCATTCAGGAAACCGCTCGGGAAATGCGCCAGATTGCCGAAAACATCGGCGCGTCGGCGAAGCTGGTGAGCCAACTGGGCGATCGCTCCGAGCAGATCACCGCCATCGTCAACACCATCCGCGGCATCGCCGACCAGACCAACCTGNNAACGCTGCCATCGAAGCGGCACGGGCGGGTGATCAGGGTCGTGGGTTTGCCGTGGTGGCAGACGAAGTCCGGCAACTGGCCGGACGTACCAGCGGCTCGACCACCGAGATTGCCGAAATGATTGGCAAGATTCTCGCCGAAACACGTGAAGCGGTGGCGAGCATGGATGCCACGCAGGAAGGCGCCATTCGAGGTGTGACACTGGCCGATCAGGCCGGACAGGTCATCGTGCAGATCCGCGACGGCGCAAGTGATGCGGTCGAGGCCGTGAACATGTTCGCCACGCGCATGGATGAAGCCGAAGCGTTTGCAAAGCCGGGCAAGCGATGACGATCGTGTAACACCCAGCACATCAAAACCCGCGTCCTGCGGGTTTTTTATTGTCCAGAGATTACGGCCAAGCCTTGGTTATCCAGCCCGTCTGCGCTTCAATAGCGGCCATCGCATTTCACGCCAGCCAAAGGACCGCTCATGGCCTCGCCAGACAAGCAGCAAAAACGTGCCAAGCGCGCAAAAATCAAGGCCAAGCAGAACCGCTCGGGCAAGGGCACAACCAGCCTTGTCCATCCGGTGTTTGCCTCTGCGCTGGTCAATCTGCCGTTTGATGACGTCGAACTTGATCTAAACACGTTCGACTTCAAAGACATTGTAGAGAACGGCTTCGACCCGGCCGACTATGATGATCTCTTCGTGGCCATGAAAGCCGCTGAAGCCATCAGCCAACTGGCGCTGTGCGTCGTTTTCCTGCAGTACCCGGTGCTGGCACTGGTCGTTTCCGAAGAGGACGAAGACCCTGCCACAGACTTCATGATGGGCCTGCTGATCGTGTACCGCGCCATGTACCACGATGAAGACGAAGACACGGCGATCGAATGGATCGAAAGCCCTGCCTTCCAGAAGGATTACACGCTGGCGTCCGACCTGCTGATGAAGAGAGACACCAGAGCCGCACGCTAACGCATGCTCGTGCCAATGCATGACATTGGCACGAGCATCATCCGCTAAGGGCCGCGATCAACCCAGCGCAGCAGCGCCCACGCGGCCGGCCTTGCGGCGACGCGATACGATCAGGCCAGCGCCGATCACCAACAGGCTGAGTACGCCGGTGGCGATGATTTCGAGGCGATGCTCTTCCTGCAGCAGCATGATGGTCAGCACCGCGACGATGAACGCGATCACAGCCCAGGTCAGCCATGGGAACAGCCACATCTTGAAGTCGATGGCCTCGCCCGCAGCGATGCGCTTCTGGCGCATACGCAACTGCGACACCGCGATCACCAGGTACACCAGCAGTGCGATGGCACCGGAGCTGGCGAGCAGGAAATCGAATACGGCCGCAGGCGCGATGTAGTTGGCGAACACGGTCAGGAAAGCTGCCGCGGTCGACATGATCACTGCCCAGTGAGGCGTACCGCCCTTGCTGGTGCGCTTCGACACGGCAGGTGCATCGCCGCGCTTGCCCAGCGAGAACAGCATGCGCGAAGCGGTATACAGGGCCGAGTTCAGGCAGCTGGTCACAGCAACCAATACCACCAGATCGACAATCAGCTTGGCGTTCGGAATACCCATCGCATCGAGCACGGTCTGATACGAACCTACCTCGGCCAGGCGCGGATCGTTCCACGGCACCAGCGACACAACGATGAAGATCGAAACCAGATAGAACAGGAAGATCCGCCAGATCACCGAGTTGGTGGCCTTGGTGATCTGCTTGCCAGGGTTCTTGGACTCTGCCGCAGCGATGGTCACAATTTCGGTGCCCATGAACGAGAACATGGTGGTCAACATCGCCGCCAGCACCGCGCCCATGCCGTTTGGCAGGAAGCCACCGGTATCAAACAGATGGCTCACGCCACTGACGTTACTGGTGGGCAGCAGGCCAAAAATTGCCGCAACACCCAGCACCACGAACGCGATGATCGCCACAACCTTGATCAGCGCAAACCAGAACTCGAATTCGCCGTAATTCTTCACACTGAACAGGTTGGTCGCGGTCAGCAGCAATGTGATGACCAGCGTGAACATCCAGATCGCGATGTTCGGGAACCAGGCATGCAAAATGGTCGCGGCGGCATTGGCCTCCAGCGGGATCACCAGCACCCAGAACCACCAGTACAACCAGCCGATGGTAAAGCCGGCCCAGTGCCCGATAGCGCGGTCGGCATAGGTTGAGAACGAACCGGTGTCTGGCGAGGCAACGGCCATTTCGGCCAGCATGCGCATCACCAGCACCACCAGCGTACCCGCAGCGGCGTAGGCCAGCAGCACGGCAGGGCCTGCCTCGGCAATCGCATGGCCGGAGCCGACGAACAGACCGGCACCAATAACGCCGGCAATCGACAGCATCGTAATGTGTCGCGGTTTCAGCCCTTGTTCGAGCTCGGAAGAGTTAGCGGTACTGCTCATAAAACCACCTGTGCAAGACGAGCGAGGCACACCGAAGCGTTACGTAAAAAGAAAGCTACGGTGCCGTTCTTTATTATTGACGCAAGAATTGCGCCAAAATATTTCGAAAACGACGTCGCTTAGAGAATACGAGGCCTGTGGCTTAGCCCGTGAGGCATGCAAGACGATGGCTTTTATACGCAGTCTGTAGGATTTGTTACCAAACGCCTCAGATTCATCTACATGCACGCACCAAAAATGCCCCAAACCTTCCTCAAAGCGCAAACATGGTGCAGAAATCAGACCACCACTCAGCAAATGCTACTTCCAACACCAGGCCAAAGCTGACAACATCGCGCCTTTTTCGCGCACGTCCCTGTTTTGCAGGGCATGGTGCTTGCCTTCATGCGACCGTCCGCTGCCCGGATGAGACAACCCGTCGAGCGCCTCCACGCTCGACACAATACGTCGATGGTTGTCCTTTAAACGCTGTGCTAGCTTGGCGTTCGCTGGCAGCCAGCGCGCACACTTCAACGAGGACCCCACATGGCCGAGGCCACGCCCGCCCTGGAAATCCGCAACCTGCACAAGCGCTACGATCAGCTTGAGGTGCTCAAAGGCATCTCGCTGACCGCTCGCGACGGCGATGTCATATCGATCCTCGGCTCATCCGGTTCCGGCAAGTCCACGCTGCTGCGCTGCATCAACCTGCTGGAAAACCCGCATCAGGGGCAGATTCTGGTGGCCGGTGAAGAGTTGAAGCTCAAGGCTGCGCGCAACGGCGACCTGATTGCCGCCGATAACCGGCAGATCAACCGCTTGCGCAGCCAGATCGGTTTCGTATTTCAGAACTTCAACCTGTGGCCGCACATGAGCGTGCTCGATAACATCATCGAGGCCCCGCGTCGCGTTCTGGGCCAGAGCAAGGCCGAAGCCATCGAGGCGGCTGAAGAGCTGCTGGCCAAGGTGGGTATCGCCGACAAACGCCATGCCTACCCTGCGCAGCTCTCCGGCGGGCAACAGCAGCGCGCCGCCATCGCGCGTACGCTGGCCATGCAGCCGAAGGTCATTCTGTTCGACGAGCCGACATCGGCCCTCGACCCGGAGATGGTTCAGGAAGTACTCGGCGTCATCCGCGCACTGGCTGAAGAAGGCCGGACCATGCTGCTGGTGACCCACGAAATGAATTTTGCACGTCAGGTATCAACTGAAGTGGTGTTTTTGCATCAGGGAATGGTCGAAGAACAGGGCACACCGCAGCAAGTATTCGAAAACCCGCTGTCGGCAAGGTGCAAACAATTCATGTCGAGTCACCGCTAACGGAGCAACACCCATGCAGTCGTACAAAAAGATCTTGCTGATCGCAGCGGCCACCCTTGCCTTCAGCGGCAGTGCCTTTGCTGAAACAATGAAAATGGGCATCGAAGGTGCCTACCCGCCGTTCAACAACAAGGACGCGAGTGGCCAGGTGGTGGGCTTTGACTATGAAATCGGCCAGGCCCTGTGCGCCAGGATGAAGGTCGAATGCGAAGCGGTGACGTCAGACTGGGACGGCATCATCCCGGCGTTGATGGCCAACAAGTTCGACTTCCTGATCTCGTCGCTGTCGATCACCGAAGAGCGCAAGCAGGTGGTCGATTTCACCAACCCGTATTACTCGAACAAGCTGCAATTCATCGCGCCGAAAACTTCCTCGATCGACGTATCGAGCACTGAAAAAGCCAAAGAAAGCCTTGCCGGCAAGTCAGTGGGTGCACAGCGATCGACACTGGCCGCCACCTGGCTGGAAGACAAGCTCGGGATCATGGACGCCAAGCTCTATGACACTCAGGAAAACGCCTTCCTCGACCTGTCCTCCGGTCGCGTCGACGCCATGCTGGCCGACAAATACGTCAGCTTCGAGTGGCTGAAAAGCGAAGCGGGTCAGAACTTCGAGTTCAAGGGCGAGCCTGTCGTTGAAGACGACAAGATCGGCATCGCCGTGCGCAAGGGTGATGATGCCCTGCGCGAGCGCTTGAACGCGGCCCTGAAAGAAATCATCGCTGATGGCACCTACAAGAAGATCAACGACAAGTATTTCCCTTTCAGCATCCTCTGATTCACCTGACCGCGTCGCCGCCGCTTCCTGTCGAAGCGCGGCGACCGGCCCTGACAAAGCCTGCCCATGAACATTGATCTCCACGGATTCGGCCCGGCCCTTGCGGCTGGCGCGCTGATGACGGTCCAGCTTGCACTCTCGGCCCTGTGCCTGGGGCTGATACTCGGACTGCTCGGCGCCTTCTCGCCCTACAAGCCTCTGCAATGGCTGGGCAGTACCTACTCGCCCCTGGTACGCGGCATTCCCGAACTGCTTTGGGTGTTGCTGATTTACTTCGGCACCGTCAACGGCATGCGCGCTCTGGGCAAACTGTTCGACATTCCTGACCTGGCCCTGAGCGCTTTCTCTGCCGGGGTCATCGCCCTGGGCATTTGCTTTGGTGCCTACGCGACCGAAGTGTTTCGCGGCGCGATTCTGGCCATCCCCAAAGGTCATCGTGAAGCCAGGCTGGCGCTGGGGATGTCACGCTCACGCATCCTCTTCAAACTGGTCCTGCCGCAGATGTGGCGCATCGCCCTGCCCGGCCTGGGCAATCTGTTCATGATTCTGATGAAAGACACCGCGCTGGTCTCGGTGATCGGCCTGGAAGAAATCATGCGCCACGCGCAGATCGCCGTGGGCTTCACCAAGCAAGCGTTCACCTTCTACATGGTCGCGGCCTTCATGTACCTGGGCCTGACCGTGCTGGCCATGGCCGGCATGTACTTCCTTGAGAAGCGTGCCAGTCGCGGCTTTCTGAGGAGCGCGTCATGAACTGGGAAGTCATCATCAAGTGGCTGCCACGCCTGGCACAGGGCGCGACCCTGACCCTTGAGCTGGTGGCGATTGCCGTCATCGCCGGGCTGATCCTCGCCATCCCGATGGGCATCGCCCGTGCATCGCGTCACTGGCCGGTGCGCGCCCTGCCCTACGCCTACATCTTTTTCTTCCGCGGCACACCGCTGCTGGTGCAGCTGTTTCTGGTCTACTACGGCCTGGCGCAGTTCGACGTGGTGCGTCAGGGGCCGCTGTGGCCATACCTGCGTGACCCTTTCTGGTGTGCGGTTGTCACCATGACCCTGCACACCGCCGCCTACATCGCAGAAATCCTGCGTGGCGCCATTCAGGCCGTGCCGGTCGGTGAAGTCGAGGCTGCGCGGGCGCTGGGCATGTCGAAATGGAAAGCATTGTTCTACATCGTCCTGCCCCGCGCGGCACGTATCGGCCTGCCTGCCTACAGCAACGAAGTCATCCTGATGCTCAAGGCCAGCGCACTGGCCAGCACCGTCACCCTGCTGGAGTTGACCGGCATGGCCCGCACGATCATCGCCCGCACTTACTTGCCGGTAGAAATTTTCTTCGCCGCCGGTATGTTCTACCTCGTGATGACGTTCGTGCTGGTACAAGGCTTCCGCCTGCTGGAAAAGCTATTGCGTGTAGACGCCAGTCAGGGGCGCTGATATGAAGGGTGCTGGCGTCGACCCAGTCAGCACCTTGCCCCGCGAGGCCGCCACTATGCCCACTGAACCTTGCTTGCAGGATGAACACCTCGGCAGCCACTTTCGTGCGCTGGACAGCTTTCTGTTCGCGCATCAGGCCTTGTGGCGGCCCAAGCCGTTCACGCACCTGCGTCTGCCGTGGGAAGACAAATACCCGGACCTCGCAAACTGGCTGCGGCAACGCACGCTGGAACAGGCCGAGGCCGCGCATAACCACCCGGAACAACTCGACGCGCCGTTTCCGTTCCCGCAACTGGCCGCCGAAGCCGTCGCCCTGAGCCACGTCGCTGAACTGCCTTCACATCCTCTGGAGCCAGTCGATGCGCGCATGAGTGTCGACGTGCCGGGGCGCAAATGGCAACAGATCGAAGCCTTCGCCAGCCATCTGGACATGCGTGATACCACCACTCACTGGCTGGACTGGTGCGCAGGCAAAGGCCACCTGGGGCGTCGCCTGACCGGGCGCGGTCAGCGTCTGACCTGCCTGGAGCACGACCCGGCGCTGATCGAAGCAGGCCTGGCAATGAGTACGCGGCAAGGCATCGACGCCAGGCATGTGCAGCAGGATGTAATGGCCGACGACGCCTGGCGCTGCCTGCAACCCGAGCACACGCCTGTGGCGCTGCATGCCTGCGGCGACCTGCACATTCAGTTGATAGAGCTGGCAAGCCAGACCGGCTGCCGGCACATGGCAATCGCGCCATGCTGCTACAACCGCACCCGGCACGACCTGTATCGACCGCTGTCCAGCGACGGCAAAGCATCGGGTTTGAAGCTGTCGCGAGACGAACTCGGCCTGCCACTCAGCGAAACCGTGACGGCTGGCGCTCGCGTGCGTCGTCAACGCGACACCTCGATGGCCCGCCGCCTGGGCTTCGACCTGCTGCAGCGCAGCTTGTGCGGCATTGACGATTACTTGCCCACGCCTTCGCTGCCGACATCCTGGCTGGATGCGTCCTACGCGGACTACTGCAATCATCTGGCGCGACTGAAGAATCTGCCAGCACCGGGCCAGCAGGACTGGGCTTCTCTGGAAGCCGCTGGCTGGAAGAGACTGGCCGAAGTGCGCAACCTGGAACTGGTCCGCGACCTGTTTCGGCGTCCGCTGGAGATGTGGCTGGTGCTCGACAGGGCAATGTATGTCCACGAGCAGTGCTACAGCGTCAGCGTTGGCACTTTCTGTGACAGCCGGATTACACCACGCAACCTGCTGATTCTGGCCCGAAAATCGTGACCTAAACCGATTGAGCAACCTGTGGATAAGTCTGTTGATGAAAATGTGGATGAGTGCGTTAAAGCTTGGCGCGCCAGTTACTAAAGCCCCTTATTTTTTTCCACAATCCTTTCCGTACCCCGCAAAAACAATGCCTTGCGGCGCATCAGGCCAATGTGCGCACATCTGGTAACGCGCGTATTTTTTTATCAAGCAATTAAAGGCTCTGGAACAAGCCTTTTATCTGGCTCAATCGTGCACACGCAAGTGCCTGTGCACGACTTGTTTAGTGCGAGGTTTCAGACCTCTTCGACACACTCCAGCGAGCGCTCGACCATGACTTTGGCCATTTCCAGCATGTGCATGGAGGCAAACGCCAGGTCGCGTTGCGCACCGGACAATTCATCGCCCAGTTCGTGGGCAGTGGCCGATGCACAGCGCAGGAAATCCAGCGCATGCACCAAGGTTGCTTCCAGGCTGATGAAGTCGAACTTGCTGTCGTGGGGTTCTTTGTCAGTGCGGGGGATTGGCAGGTAACACGCCATGGCGCGCTTGACGACCGCCTTGTCGAAGATTGGCGCGGTGCTGGACTGTTTGGGTGGGTCGGGGGTTATTTTGACCATGCTTTAGCTCCTTCTATGAAGTCGCTACCTGTTCGCTACTAAACGAAAGGCGGCAACTGTACGCGAGTTAGTAGACCGGTGAGCTAAGAACCGGCGCACCCGAAGGTGCCAAGCGCACAGTCGCCATAGCATCGGGACGAAGCCTGATGAAACGCGGCTGTGTTACGCCTTAACTCACTGCGGGCTACTAAACCCGATCGCTGATATGCAGCGACAGGCGGAGATTAGAAGCACACATCGAGAGGCGCAAGCGGTCGGGGATTCTCTCGGAAATGTCCTTCAAAAGAAAGAGACCAAGCCTGCAAAAACCGGCCTGAAAGCGTTGCAAAAGATGATCTCTGCACACAATTGCCGAAGCCCGTAGGAGCGGACGTGTCCGCGAAGACTTAACAGACGACGCCGCACTCACGTCATAGCCCAACCGCTAAAACTGATCATCCTTCAACCGCGCAAACGGCACGCTACGGTTCTGCAACTTGCGCAACGTCAGCTTGTACGCACTGGACTTGATCTGACTGCCCATCGGCGTCTCTTCCAGCAAGATCCGACCCGACGCAAAGGCACAGCCCGTGCTCATCATCTTGTACTTGAGCAGATACAGCCCCGGGTCCATCTTGGCGAACGTAAACACCGCACCGGCCGGCACAAACGCATGCCGAAACGCCCTGCGCCCCACCGCATCGGTGACCTTGGCATACACCGCCGACTCGCCCGCCGAGTTATCCACCATGATCTGCGACCAGCCGTTGTCCTTGAGCAACGGCATATCTTTCACGTAACCCGCCTTTTCCGGCCAGGGCGCGCCCATCGGATCCAGCGCGGGCACCTCACACTCGGACGTTACCGCATCAACCGGCTTGGCTGGACTGGCCACAGGCTCTTCAACCGGTGCGGCGGGCGCTGGCTTGACCCACGTCTGCGCCACCGGCACCGGCTCGGCTGGCACAAACGCCTTGCCAGCATCCCGGTCATAACCCATCCACGCCCCGGCTGCGCAAAACACCACAAACACCAGCGCCCAACGCCACGCACTGCGGCGCCGCTTGTTACTGGAAGGCGATGAAGAGGAAGGAGAAGCCTTGGGCGCCGGGCCCGTCCGAGCGGCCCGAGAGGGCGTTGCAGTGGCAGTCGCAGAGTTTGCGGCGTACACATGCACCGCCTGCCCCCCCCCCCCCCCCGCACGCGCCTGCTTGCGCCGCAACGCGTCCATACGAGCCTTGTGCTCATCGGCAGCAAGCTGCGCATCATAAGCCGCACGCCGCGAAGGGTCCGCCAGCACATCATGAGACGCGTTGACCACGCCCATCATGTCCGAGGCATAAGGGTCGGAACTCCTGTCCGGGTGCAGCTTCTGCGCCAGCTTGCGATAAGCCTTCTTGATCTGCTCAGGAGAGGCATCGCGAGCAACACTCAGCAGCTCGTAATGCGTGGGCGTTCTCTGCATTGCACTTGCTGTCCATGGCTAACTGCCATTTTTGATACAGATGTATCGGCCAAAAAGCCCATATCTCCAGTGCAAATGCAACGCAACAAGAACCAGCCCACAAGAAAATGCCCGAATCCAGAGGATCCGGGCATTTCTTGAAACATCGATGAAGCCTTCGTGAGCGTCCAGACGCACATTCATGCGATTCAGACAGCAATCCTCAGCCCCACCTTGCGCAAGACCCGACAGGCCAGACGCAACTACAAATATCCTTCAACAACTCCTCAGCGAATGACCAGCCTGCGGCAAACAAAACCCCAAACCCGGTTACGATCCATCGCATTACTCATCAGATAGTCCTTTATCTGCTGGCTGAAAAGCTAACGTCCCATGCTGCTGACTCAGTAGCCCGGGCCGTTGAGAACAAGCCTATGCAAAGCCCTCCCGCCCTGCAACAGCCCAAAAATGGTGGGGTCGGATGGGTGCCTGTTCATACGCCAAATCGCCATCAACGCTGGGCGCATTGGTTTGCGCGACCAGGTTAAAAATCCATTGCTTTGTCAGGCACAAGCTATATGAACCGCCCCGGGTTTC
>NZ_LJQT01000385.1:0-7266 GCF_001400515.1 Pseudomonas meliae
TTGATCGGAGAATCCTTAAAAGGAGAAACATCTGACAGACATGAAGGCTGGCGGATGCGGAAAGAGCAGAAGTGTCTGAAGGCAGCGGATGAAAGGGCGTGTAGCGGCATAAAAGATGGCCCTTGGCCTGCCTTTTTTTGCCTTTCTGACCCTACAGTCCCTGTTGCAGCACCGGGTCGTCGGGGTTCTGCTGCTCGAGCTCTGCCAGCAGAATCTGCACGTTTTGCAACTGACCATTTTCTTTCCAGTATTGAATCAGCAGCACTCTGGCCTTTCGGTTCGCAGGCTGGCTCTGAACAATCTGCGTCAACTGCCTCTGCGCCGCCTCAAGCTCGTGCAACGAATGCAGGGCAACCGCCAGGTCATAGCGATAGTCGGTGTTATCAGGCGCCAGCTCTGTAGCCTTTGCCAGGCTGAGCACAGCAAACTCTGCCTGCCCGTGGTTAAGCAGCCACATGCCCAGCGCGTGCTGAAGCATGGATGAACCAGGATTATGTTCCAGCAACTGTGCAAAAAGGCTGCGTGCCTGCTCGGCCTGGCCCTTGCGGTCCAGCAGCTCGATGTGCGCCAGCGCCGCTTCGATATTGCCCGGGTCCAGTGCTGTGGCCCTCTGCAGCGCGGCGACTGCCGGCTCCAGGTCGCCGGTCTGCAGGTACAGTCTGGCCAGTTGCAACTGATTTTGTGCGTTTTGCGGCTGGCTCTTTAGCGACTCCTGAAACGCCTCGGCACTTTGCTGCAGCACGGCAAAGTACAGGCCCAGCTCATCAGGTGACAGGCCGAGCAGGGCACTGGTGGCGCGGAATCTGACGGATTGTTCGTCGTCGTTCAGTAATGGGCCCAGCAGCAGGCTGCGCTGGCTGTTGGAGACCAGTCTGACGCTGACATCGATAGCCTCTTCGCGCACCTTGGCGGATCTGTCACCCAGCGCGGCATCAAGCAATTTGAGGGCCTGAGGGCTGGGGTAGTCGCTCAATTCGGCGAGCAGGTTGATGCGCTGTTCGTCAGACAGGTCGGTTCGTGCCAGTTGTTGGTACAGCACGCGTGCAGCGCCGGGCTTGCCGTCGTGTGCCTGTTCCAGTGCCTGAGCGTAGGTGTGGCTCAACCTGGCGGGAGCTGTCTGAACAGGCAAGCGCCACCACCAGAAAGCCAGTGATAGCGCCAGCATTGCCGCAGCCGCTGCGCCGATCAGCCAGCGATGTCGAGTAGTGGGTTGAGGCGATAACCCCTTGGTAGAAAGTCTGGGCATATCGATTTCCAATGCTTGACGGGTTGCAGCTTCGGGGAGTGGGTGGCAGCTGTCAAACGACAATCATGATGCCGTCGGCGTTCGGACAAAAAAAGCCCCNNATGTCCTGAAGGGGCGCGGGGCGGGTTTACGGCCTGTTGGCGTATCAGGCCTGAGGTTGCCAGCCGCCACCCAGTGCCTTGTAAATGGCCACGATGCCGCGGTACAGCTCGATTTCTGCCTGTGCCTGAGAGTCTTCGGCCGCCAGACGCTCGCGCTCGGCATCCAGCAGGACCAGGAAGTCCGCTGTGCCTTCGCGGTACTGCACTGACGCCAGCCTGGCTGCGGAACGACTCGCATCGCTTTGGCGCATCAGCGAAACCAGCCGTTGCTGGCGTTTGTCGTAATCGCTGAAGGCGTTCTCCGACTCCTCCAGAGCGAGCAATACCTGCTGCTCATAGTTGGCCAGCGCGCCCTCGGCATCTGCATCGGCGCTGCGAATCTGCGCCCGGACGCTGCCCAGATCGAAAGCCGCCCAGGTGATGCTGGGGCCGAGTGACCAGGCTTTGGCCGCTGACGAACCGATCTGCGACCCGCGGCCAGCGGTAAAGCCCAGGAAGCCGCTCAGACTGACCCGCGGAAACAGATCGGGGGTCGCCACGCCGATGCGTGCGGTCGAGGCGGCCAGTTGGCGTTCAGCGGCGCGGATGTCGGGCCGATTGCGCAGCACCTGTGTCGGATCGCCAATCGGCAGAGCCTTGGCGATAGCAGGCAGTTTGCTCGGGCTCAGGTCGACGCTGAGGTTTTCCGGGCGCTCGCCCAGCAACGTGGCGATACGATTGCGTTGGCGAACCTGTTCGGCCTGCAACTGCGGCACGGTCGCTTCAACGGCTGCCAGTCGTGCCTCGGCACGCACCACGTCCAGTTCATTGCCCACGCCGGCATCACGCAACTGGGTGGTCACGTCCTGAGAGCTCTGCTGGTTTTTCAGGTTGTCGCGGGCAATGGCTTCACGCAGCTGTGCGCCGCGTAGCTGCCCGTAGGCGTCTACCACCTCGGCAATCAGAGTCACCTGAAGCTGATACAGGTTGGCTTCGGCGGCTTCCTGATCGGCATCGCTGGCTTCCAGTTGGCGCTGAATACGTCCGAACAGGTCGACCTCCCAGGCCATATCCAGGCCAAGGTCATACCGCTCGCTATTGACGCGCCGCTCGGTAACACCAGGTTGCTGACCCTTGCCCAGGTCACTGCTGGCCCGGCTGGTGATCACCGGCATGGCGTCGTTGGCAACGTCATCGCGAATCGCCCGTGCGGCTTTCAGGCGGGCAAAGGCAACGCGCAGATCGCGGTTGCCGTCCAGCGACCTGGCTACCAGTTTATTGAGGGTAGGGTCCTCAAACTGCTGCCACCAGACGGTGTCCACTTTGCTGCGGTCATAGTTGCCCTGGGCTGCGGACGCCAGTTGTGCTGGCGCCGTAACCGGTGCCTTGTAGTCCGGGCCGACGGCGCAGGCCGCCAGCGCCATGACCAGCAGGCTCGGGAGGAAAAGTTTGAACGCGCTCATCAATGCATCTCCGCAGGCAGGTTTTGCAGTCTTTGTGCCCTGGCGGCCTTGCGGGCCTCCTGGCGTTCGACGTAATTACGGATAAGCACGTAGAACACCGGCGTCAGCAGCAGGCCGAAGAACGTGACCCCCAGCATCCCGGAGAACACAGCGACCCCCATGGCATGGCGCATTTCCGCACCTGCACCGCTGGAAAGCACCAGTGGTACTACGCCCATGATGAACGCGAAGGACGTCATCAGAATCGGACGCAGGCGCAGTCGGCATGCCTCCAGCACTGCATCCAGCGGGCTCATTCCCTCGGCCTGTTTGTCCTTGGCGAACTCGACGATCAGAATCGCGTTCTTGCACGCCAGGCCCACCAGTACGATCAGCCCGATCTGGGTGAAGATGTTGTTATCGCTACCGGCAATCATCACCCCGGCAATCGCCGAAAGCAGGGTCATTGGTACGATCAGGATCACCGCCAGCGGCAGGCTCCAGCTTTCGTACTGAGCCGCCAGTACCAAAAATGCCAGCAGAACACACAGCGGGAAGACGAACAGCGCCGTGTTGCCTGAAAGAATCTGTTGGTACGTAAGGTCAGTCCACTCGTAAATCATGCCGTTGGGCAGCTCTTCACGCAGCAGTTTCTCGACCGCCGCTTGAGCCTGACCAGAGCTGAAGCCCGGACCGGCAGCACCGTTGATTTCTGCCGTGATGAAGCCGTTGTAGTGCATTACGCGGTCGGGACCTGCGGTGTCACTGACTTTGACGAAGGTTGCCAGCGGGATCATTTCTCCCAGATTGTTGCGCACCTTGAGCTGACCGATCTGGTCGGCATCCTGACGGAACTGCTGCTCTGCCTGGACATTGACCTGATACGTGCGGCCAAAACGGTTGAAGTCGTTGGCATACAGCGAGCCCAGATAAACCTGCAGGGTGTCAAAGATGTCGCTGACCGCAACGCCATGCGTCTTGGCCTTCTCGCGGTCGATGGCGGCATCCACCTGCGGCACGTTCACGGTATAGCTGGTGAACAACCCGGCCAGTTCCGGCACGCTGCGGCTCTTGGCAATGATGTTCTGGGTTTCCTTGTACAACTCGTCGTAACCCAGGTTGCCACGGTCCTCTATCTGCAGGCGGAAACCGCCGATGGTGCCTAGCCCCTGTACCGGAGGTGGCGGGAAGATCGCCATGTACGCTTCCTGGATCGACGCGAACTGGCCGTTCAGGGCGCCGGCAATGGCGTTGGCTGACAGACTGGAGTCCTTGCGCTCCTCAAACGGTTTGAGGGCGACGAATACCACACCGTTGTTAGGGCTGTTGGTAAAGCCGTTGATCGACAGGCCGGGGAAGGCAATCGCGTTTTCCACGCCCGGCTGTTTAAGTGCCAGCTCGGACATGCGCTTGATGACGTCTTCGGTACGGTCGAGGCTGGCAGCGTCCGGCAGCTGGGCAAAGGCCACCAGGTATTGCTTGTCCTGGCTGGGTACAAAACCGGTCGGCGTGCTGGCGAAACCCAGCCAGGTCAGGACCATCAGGCCTGCATACACCAATAGCGCGATGCCGCTGCTGCGAATGACCCTCGCGACGGTGCCGACATAGCCATGACTGGCTTTTTCGAAGAAGCGGTTGAACGGACGGAACAGCCAGCCGCCAAGGATTCTGTCAAGGAAACGCGAGAAACGATCCTTGGGTGCATCGTGGCCTTTGAGCAGTACCGCGGCCAGCGCAGGCGACAGGGTCAGCGAGTTGAAGGCCGAAATCACTGTCGAGATGGCGATGGTCAGTGCGAACTGCTTGTAGAACTGTCCGGTCAGGCCGGAAATGAACGCTGCCGGTACGAACACCGCGCACAGCACCAGCGCGGTGGCGATGATCGGTCCGGTCACTTCGGCCATCGCCTTGTGCGTGGCCTGAACCGGTTCAAGCCCCAGCTCGATGTTTCGTTCGACGTTCTCCACCACCACGATGGCGTCGTCCACCACGATGCCGATTGCCAGCACCAGCCCGAACAATGACAGTGCGTTCAGAGAGAAGCCGAACATGTGCATGACAGCAAAGGTGCCGATCAGCGAGACCGGTACGGCCACCAGCGGGATAATCGAAGCGCGCCAGGTCTGCAGGAACAGGATCACCACCAGCACGACCAGGATCAGTGCTTCAAACAGGGTGTGAATCACCGCCTCGATGGAGCCGCGCACGAAGATCGTCGGGTCATAGACGATGCTGTAGTCCATGCCTTCCGGGAAGCTCTTTTTCAGCTCGGCCATTCTGGCCCGTACATCGTTGGAGATGTCGATGGCGTTGGAGCCGGGCCGCTGGAAAATAGGGATGGCCACGGCGGGCTGGTTGTTCAGCAGCGAGCGCAGCGCATACTGGCTGGAGCCCAGCTCGATGCGTGCAACGTCCTTCAGACGAGTGATTTCGCCGTCAGCGCCTGCACGAACCACAACGTTTTCGAACTCCTCCTCGGTGACCAGGCGGCCCTGGGTGTTGATCGACATCTGAAAGCTGGTGGCATTCGGCGAGGGCGGGGAGCCCAGCTGACCTGCGGCAACCTGACGGTTCTGCTCGCGAATTGCATTGACCACATCGGTGGCGGTCAGGTTGCGTGAGGCAGTCTTGTTCGGGTCCAGCCAGACCCGCAGCGAATAGTCGCCCATACCGAACAGTTGCACGTTACCGACACCGCCCAGTCGCGCGAGCTCATCCTTGATGTTGAGCACTGCGTAGTTGGACAGGTACAGCATGTCGTAGCGCTGGTCCGGCGAGGTCAAGTGCACAACCATGGTCAGGTCGGGGGAGGCCTTGTCCACGGTAATGCCGATGCGCGTCACTTCTTCCGGCAGCTTGGGCTCGGTACGCGTCACACGGTTCTGCACCTGCGCGTTGTCCAGTTCAGTGCCCAGCGCAAAGGTGATGGTCAGGGTCAGCTTGCCGTCGGCAGTGGCCTGGGACGACATATAGAGCATGCCTTCCACACCGGTGATGGCCTGTTCCAGTGGCGAGGCTACGGTTTCGCCGATCACCTTGGGGTTGGCGCCGGGAAAGTTGGCGCGCACGACTACTGTGGGCGGCACTACTTCCGGGTATTCACTGATCGGCAGCTGGAACAGTGAGATAGCACCGGCGATCAGGATCAGCAGCGACAGCACTGCGGCAAAGATCGGCCGGGAAATAAAGAATTTGGAGAAGTTCATCGGACAAGTCCCTTAGCCGCGCGGCGCAGTGGCGCTGGCGATTTTGACGGCCGCTTTGGGCGCCACTTGTGGCAGGTTGCTGGCTTCAAGAGCCTGGCGTTGTTTGAGCAATGCTGCGAGGGTGTCGGCGCTGGCCATCGGTGTCACCTCAGGGTCCACAGGCTGGCCGGGACGCACGCGTTGCAAGCCTTTGACGACGATGGTGTCGTCCTTGCCCAGACCGTTACGCACAATGCGCAGACCTTCGATTTTCGGGCCCAGTTCGACAGCCCGATAGGCAGGTTTGTTGTCCTTGTCCATCACCAGCACAAACTTCTTGCCCAGGTAGGTGCCCACTGCTTCGTCATTGATCAGCACCGCCGAGTAGGTGCCACTGCCCACCAGTTTCAGACGGGCATACAGGCCGGGGGTGAAATCACCGTCGGCGTTATCGAACACCGCACGACCGCGAATGGTGCCGGTCCTGGGGTTGACCTGGTTGTCGACAAAGTTCATCTGGCCCAGGTGCGGGTTGCCGGTTTCGTTGGACAGGCCCAGGTACACCGGAGTGGTCTGGCCGCGCTGGCCTTTGCGGGCCAGCTCGGTGTACTTGAGGAACACGCGTTCGTCTGCGTCGAAGTAGGCGTAGACCTTGTCGGTGGAGACCACGCTGGTCAGCGCGGTGACATCTGCGGTCACAATGTTGCCGGCGGTGATGTCTGCGCGACTGACACGACCTGTAATCGGTGCAGTAACACGGGTAAAACTGAGGTTCAGTCGAGCCAGATCCAGCTGCGCCTGAATGGCCGCGACACCGGCCTTGGCTTCCTGCGCCGAGGTGGTGCGCGAGTCGGCCAGCTCGGCGGAAATCGCGTTGTTGGTACGCAGACGCTCGCCGCGCTGGGCTTCATTGTCACTGCGCAGTGCGACGGCACGGGCCTGTTGCAGTTGCGCCTCAAGACGACGAACTTCGGACTGGAACGGACGCGGGTCAATCTGGAACAGCAGATCGCCTTTTTTGACCAGCGAACCGTCGGTGAACGCTACCTGATCGATCTGACCAGACACCCTTGGGCGTACCTCGACGGTTTCCGGTGCTTCAAGACGACCCGTGAATTCATCCCATTCGTTGATCGGCTGCTCCAGCACCTTGGCCACGCTGACCTTGGCTGCGCCAGGCGTACTGGTGGCTTCCGGCGCGCGGCCGCAAGCACTGATAACGATAAGGGCGAGGGCGGTGAGGGGGTAGCGCAGATGGCTGAGTGTCTGGTGCATGGGAAGTTCCGCCGATAGTAAGAGGGTGTAGACAAAAT
>NZ_LJQT01000090.1:0-5465 GCF_001400515.1 Pseudomonas meliae
AACCCGGGGCGGTTCACTTTACCAGCGCGGCCAGTGACTGATCGATAAAGCCACCGCGACCGTCCACGTCAATTTCCATTCGGCCACGAATCGGCAGTACCAGTTGAGTATGGTCGTGACAGTGCTGAGGGCTTTGCGTCTTGTAGCTGCGAACTTCAAGGCTTAGAAACATTAGTGCACCCCTTGCCGTCGGGTGATTCGAGGTCTGGCGTTCCATAGTGCCTGCGCTTACAGGTTCAGCGGCGTCAGCAACAGGTCAACTGGCTGGCAATCCTGATCCCGCTTGATCAGCATCTACTTAAGCCGGCAGCGGCCCGCAGGCACGATAGGTGTCGATCAGCGTATCAAAAAGGGCAATGTCTGACCGGCTTCTCGCAATGAGTTGAGCGCCCGCCACAGCCGAAAAAATCGCCTGCGCCCGCACCTCGCTGGCCGCTGGCATACACACATTCGCCGCCACCAGAAGCTTGCTCAGCCAGGCAATATTGACCTGGGCAAAAAGCTGAATTTCCTGAGTCATCTCTGGCGGCAATTTATCGGTTTCAGCGCCGATAAAACTGCCCAGACAAAGGCGGTTTTCAGCCTCTAGCGAGCGGCGGAAAATTTCCGGGAAACGGTGCAACGCCTCGACAGGGTCTGGTGTTTCCTCAGAAATAGCCTCAAGAGCAGCAGCACCGTCCTGCCAGTAGCGCCTGGCAACCGCCACACCCAGGTCAGCCTTGCTTGGAAAGTGGTAGTAAATACTGGCTGGCTTGATTCCAACCTGAGCCGCCAGATCGCGAAAGTTCAGGCCGTTATAACCCTGAGACTGAGCGATGTTTCTCGCGGCAAGCAGAATGGCCTCTCGTGCGTTGATGGTCATCGTGGTGCCTCGTGCTTCGGACAGGTTTCTGCAAACGGGCGCATGCTAATTCAAAAACCTGACTGTTGTCAGGTAGAACGGTTGTGCGAGGCATGGGGAAGTCGAGAACGCCATGCAATGACGGTCCCGACGATAATGTGCGCGCGCAACAGGTCGGTCACTCGGCCGGCGAGTCCAGTTCGGGTATACCGCTGCTGCGATCAGCATAGGCGGCCTGGAAGCCCGGGCGTTTCTGCCAGCGCTTCCAGTACAAGTCCAGGAACTCGAAACGCTCATCCAGCGGCGTGGCGTTGACCGGAAACTTGGAGAAGGCAATGGCGGTTGCAAGGGTGATATCCGCGAAAGTCGGCGCCTCGCCGCCCAACAGCCACTCGCGGCCATCGGAAAGATGACGGTTGACCAATGCGGCGTGTGTCAGCGCCTCTTTGCGGCAGTGCTCGCCCCATGCTTCGTTCTTCGTCAGTTCAAGTTTGAAGCCGAGCCCGGTGTGCAATACATGAAACGCGGTAACGATCCGGTAGAGAATATGCACCCAGATCCGGTTATCCCACATGTTATCAAGGCCTTGTTCCAGAGCGCCCTCCCCCATGATCTTGCGGCCCGGATAAGACTGATCCAGATAGCGAGCGATAGCGGCGGTCTCGGAAATGAAGCTGCCGTCTGCCAGTTCAAGGGTGGGCGTTTCTCCCCAAGGGTTCATATTGAGATGACGCCAGCCACGCTGCTCTCCGCCGGGGGTCATGTCGTAAATAGTCTCATCGAACTGATCGGCAATGCCTTTTTCGTGGATGAACAGGCGCAGGCGCTGGGGGTTCGGAAAAGCCGAAGGAGATGTGAAAAGTCGCAATCTGGAAGTCATGGTCGGGCCTGTGAAATGGAGTGGGCATTCACCTAACAACTGTTAGGTAGATAGACCGTAGCACACTCCTGAGCCCAGTCAATACCCTACCTAACATTTGTTAGGTGAATGACTGTAGCGCCCTATTTTCGCTGGCCCGTGTTTTCAGCGCTCAAACGCGAAGTCCTTGATATTCTATTGGCTGCGCTCCAGAGACTCGTGAGTGCAGCTCAAGACAGACAAGGCCCGTGCCTGAAATACACAGGTTTGCCAGGCCGCACAGTGCAAAGAAGGGAAAAGAATGCAGCACGCTTCGCTGAACCGTTTTCATACTGGGCTGCTCGCCTTGCTTTTGCTGTGCGTGACCTTGCCAGCCCTGGCCCAGAATAGCCCGGCGCCTCAAACCGATAGCACCAGTAGCGCATCCCCCGCAGTGGATGCACCGAGCCTGGATGACTTGAGCGAACAACTGGATCAGACCCGTCAAAAAGTGACGGGCAGTGCCAACGATGACCTGCTTTCAAGCCTGCGGCAGGCCGCTTTGCAGGTCCAGAAACAAGCCGACAATCTGACTGCCCGACAAGCTGTCGACATCGAACACCTGAATGATCAGCTCAACATTCTCGGGCCGGCGCAACCGGACGAGGCGCCAAGTCTGACCAGTCAGCGCAAGACATTGACCGCTCAGAAAAACGCGCTGGTCGATGATGAACGCCAAACCAACACGTTAAGCCAGTCAGCCCGTGATCTGGCTACGCAGATATTCAATCTGCGCCGCAGCCTATTCGATTCGCAGATCAGCACGCGGACAGCGAGCCCGCTCAGCTCGGCGTTCTGGTCCACGCTGATTCGTCCTACCGATGACGACCTGGGACGCTTGAACAGACTTCTGGTGGATGTCCGCCAAGTGCTCAGCAGCACGCTGGCACCGGAAAACCGTGTGCAATTCATCAGCATCGTAGTCGCCGCGCTGTTCGTATGGGTCGTTGTTCGCCGCCTGCTGGAGCGCTTGCTGATCTGGTCGATGATTCGCTGGCTACCCGAAGGCCGCCTGCGCCGCAGCGCCCTGGCACTGGCTGTAGGGCTAGCGACCATTCTCACCATTACCGTTGCCACTTCCTTGTTGCGCTGGGGGATCGTGCGCAATGCGGTGCTCAGCAACGACGTGGTCAACCTGCTCGATCAGGTGCAGACGCTGATCACTTTCTGCGCTTTCATCGTCGGTCTGGGCCGCGCCCTGTTGATGCGGGCACACGCCTCATGGCGTCTGCCGCAAATCCCTGACCAGATCGCCACGGCACTGGGCCGCTTCCCGCCTGCCCTGGCGCTGGCACTCATGATCATCGGCACTCAGGAGCGCATCAACAGTGTCATAGCCAGCAGCCTGGCCCTGACGGTGGCGGTCAATGGCCTGACGGCGCTGGCGGTTTCGCTGGTGTTTTTCTACGCCCTGGTGCGCTACCGCCGAACCCGCCGACGCTTTGAGCTGGAGCGGCCAGCAGGTTTCGTCGGACTGCTTCCCTTTATCGTTGCGGTATGGGTCGGCCTGAGCTTGCTGGCGTTGCTCAGCGGCTACCTGACGCTGGCTTACTTTCTGGCGGTAAAACTGCTTTGGGTGAGCGTGGTGGCGTCCACTGCGTATCTATTGATCGCCTGCTTCGGTGACATCTGCGAGACCCTTCTGTCGCCTAAACAACCTGGCGGCATGGCGTTGGGTTCGGCGCTGGGCTTGTCCGCCCGCCACCAGGCCCAGGCAAGCACCGTACTGGCAGGCATAGGCCGTACCCTGCTGTTGCTTACCGCATTGCTGCTGGCTTTCCTGCCTTCGGGTTCCAGCCCGGGCGACCTGCTCGCAAGTTTCACTCAAATGGACGTCACGTCCAAATCCCTGGGCAACCTGAACATCGTCCCCAGCGATATTCTGATGGCACTGATTTGCCTGGTCGTCGGCCTGCTGGGCGTGCGTGTACTCAAGGAGTGGTTCGGAGAACGCCTTCTGCCCGAGACCAACATGGACGCGGGCATGCAGGCCTCGCTGGTGACCTTGATCGGCTACATCGGCTTTGTGCTGGTGGTGGCCGTGGTGATGTCCACACTCAAGATCAGCCTGACCAATTTGACCTGGGTGGTCAGTGCGCTATCGGTGGGGATCGGTTTCGGTCTGCAGGCCATTGTGCAGAACTTTATCTCGGGCCTGATTCTGCTGACCGAGCGTCCGGTCAAAGTCGGCGACTGGGTAAGCCTGGCAGGGGTCGAAGGCGATATTCGCCGGATCAACGTCCGCGCGACCGAAATCCAGATGGGCGACCGCTCGACAGTGATCGTGCCAAACTCGCAGTTCATCACGCAAAACGTGCGCAACGTCACCATGGGCAACGCGCTGGGCGTAGTCGGAATCACCCTCACCCTGCCCCTGGAAACAGATGTTCTGCAAATACGCGAGCTGCTGTTGCAGGCCTTTACCGAGCACGAAGCGATACTCGACACGCCTGCACCTTCAGTCACCTTCAAGGACCTGACCAATACCGGTTTGATCATCAGCGCCAGTGGCTACGTGAACAGCCCACGCTCGGTGGGAGGTGCGCGGAGTGATCTGTTGTTTACGGTTCTGGGGCGTCTGAGGGAGCTGGGTGTAGCACTGTCTGCGCCGCAGAGCATGGTATTGATCAATGAGGGGGCTGGGAAGGAGACGCCAGAAGAGAACCCGTGATACTTCAGGGCTGGAGCGGAGCGGATAAAGCGGCCAGCAGGACTCACCTCCGTTCAGGCGGCTGCCACATACTTCTGCAAACCGGCGCTGTGCACGTCATTGCAGCGCTGGAGCAGGATCTGGTCGCTGAAGTGAACCGTATGACTGATGGCAAAGGCGCGCGCATGGCCTTCGACCAGGTTGGCGGTCCTGAGGTTGCAAACATCCTTCGCGCACTGTCGTATCTGGGCATTTTCTTCCAGTATGGAGCGCTTGAGACCGCAGACCTGAGTATTCCTGTCATGGAGTTATTGTCCAAGGTCATCGAGCATTCGTAGTGCAGGGGGCGTGTAGTACATCATACGAACCGAAGGCAGAGGATAATCTAGCGGGCCAGATGCCTTTACTAGACGCTTACGCAGCGGCAAACGGGCGGCAGCAATCATGAGTTTGATCCAGTCTGCACGAATGAACGGACATGATCCGTTTGCGTATCTCAAGGATTTACTGACGCGGTTGCCGACGCAGAAGGCCAGTGAAATCGACCAACTGTTGCCGCATCACTGGATGCCTAGCTGATCTGCGCAAGGCGTACTCCCCGTACGCTTAGACCTGCTGACCGCAGCAGTCGGGCCTTTCGAGCTTGATGAGCAAGCAGTTGCGAACGTCAGCAATTGCATCTGGTGACAACCCGCCAGAGCTTAAAGCGGACACATCACTTAGCGTCCAATCCAGGGAACCATTGTGAGATTAGATTGGGTAGTTCGTCTAGCGAAGTTATAGAAGACTTCGCTGGCATAATGCCTTCGGGCCATGAATGAAACCCTTGAAACCACACGGCGTACATTCCCGCTGCTTTTGCACCTTGGTAGTCATTTATGGGATGGTCGCCTACAAACCAACACTGTTCGGGAAGAAAACCCAGCTGTGCGGCCCCTGCTCGGAAAATATCGGACGCTGGCTTAGCCATCCCAAACGCTTCCGAGCTAATTACCGTGCTAACCGATTCGGCGAAGGGCAATGCGGCTATGGTTTGCCTGCGCGACCTTTCAGCACCGTTAGGAGGGTGTAGACAA
>NZ_LJQT01000070.1:0-1962 GCF_001400515.1 Pseudomonas meliae
GACACTTCATCATGGCACTTCGATGCCGATTCGCGACTTTCGCCGCGCCCTTGGGACGGGGAAGTCCCTTTCATTCGTTGAGCATTCGACCTGTCAGGTTGAGACCATAGAGATAAACGCCTCGGCGTCAGAAAATGCAGAGAACGGCCCTAGTCTGACGCGGTGCCAGTGAGCAGCCTGACGCCGGGTTGAGGTGTACGTTAACCAGACAACAATCCAAAACCTGACGAGCTGGAGCAGGATATCGAGAAGCCTTCTTACGTCGATCCGGCATATGCAGCTGAGTCAAACAGCAATTATTGGGCTTGTGCTCAATGGGGAAGCCCTTGTAGTACGATTTTGTCCGTTTTCTCTATCGATCCCTTATTGCCTTCCCTGGTACTCGCAGAAGTGGTTTCACAAAACGGTGGTTTTGTCGTACCGGCCAGACTGCACGAGGGTTTATGGACAGGCACTGGGCTTAAATTGCCCTCCAAACCCCTAGATCAGCGGCTACAGCCGAGCCAGATACTCGTCCAGTACCGGGTAGCCGTGCTGCATTAGTCGCGTTGGCCCACATTTGCAAGGAACCGAATCCCTCCCAAAGGCCACATAAAAAAGTTCCAATGAAAATTCGGCATTTGCATAATTTCAGCGTCAGCGGTTGAAAACCTTTAAAAGCAGCAGTGAGCCAGCCAACGCCAATTAGAGAGCGTCTCGCTAATGCTGATGGCTCAGAACTGCAGGAGTTAAAAAATGGGTTCGTGCGTTTCCAAAGGGAGCACAGCAAGCTCACCTCAGCATTATGCTGTCCAATACACAGAGCAGGCCACGCCTTCCCCTTCATCCTCCGAGGCGTCCATGTCACCCAGCCGGCATGGCTCGACGGCCCTGGAGTCTCCCATTGCGAGGTGGTCTGGTGCCAGGCGCTCGGTCCTACTGCCGCACGAAGTCCAGCAGGCTGCCTACCAACTCGCTATGCGCCTCAACGGCAGGCCCATCGACGCGAGCGACCGTCAACGCCTTGCCGACGCAACGTCTACGGTGCATGAGACACGACTCGCATTGCGCCGTGGACGAGGCAATGTCGACAGCGATCTGCGGCTCAGCAACGGACGGAGCGCCACCTATAGTTCCCTGTCCTACTGCCTCGGCGAAGATGACGAAAATTTACTGGCAGGCAGCGCGCTGGCTGCTGGGGCAGGCAACTGTGACCACAACGCAGCGATTAACACACGTCGGCATGCCGTCCGCATGGAGGATGGCGGGCAGATGATGACCGTACGTGACTATGAGCAGACCCACCTCTACGCGCTGTACCAGCCGCCAAACTCGGCAGAAGCGGATGGATCCACTGTAGTCCTTGACTCGTGGGGCGACGGCCCAGCCGTCCTACTGAGGGATTCGCACTGGGCAGAATCGTATGGAACGTCCACCCATGTAATTGAACGATTCGACAAGCCTGATGCAACCGACGCGCTGGCGAGGACAAACGCATTCAGAGCCGAGATCGAGAACCCGCAAACTGCGCTCCATGCGAATGCACGCGAGTTGGAGACAGCCTTTCTCGCCAATCCCGCACCTGGCGACATCTTTTCCGCTATGCCGGTCATCGCTCCCGATCTGGCCGAAAGTACGCGTCGGAGGCTGCAAGAGTACTCACCGCGGACGCGTAATGTTCTAGCCGCCGATGCTGCGCGTGATGCCTACGGGCTGGATGACGCGCAGGCCAACTCGCCTCGTACGACGAAAGCGATCCTGAAAGAAGCAAAGCGACTGGATGCCTTGGGTCGCCCGCCCTTGAGTTGGTGAAGGGGAGCAATGGAACAGGGAAGTCAGCTAAGCGCAATTTCCTGATGGTCAGCGCATCGTGCGACGCCTTCTGGCACTGAGGACGTGTAACGTGAAGCTTACCGGGCTCGCAAGAAGGGGTCGGTTCCGGCAGGGGGCGAAATGACACGTTAAGAACAGGGCAGCCTGCGG
>NZ_LJQT01000348.1:0-12420 GCF_001400515.1 Pseudomonas meliae
AAACCCGGGGCGGTTCACTGTCCGATTCTGCTGAACATTTTTCCCTTATACCCGACACGGCTGCACACAAACCTGCTGCGTACTTTATAGCGCCTTCTGCCAGAACATGGCACGCCCCATTTCAGGGCTCAACTGGTAATTGTCGAAACCGAGCTTCCTGTAGGCACCTTGAGCTACCTCATTGCCCTCCAGAACCTCAAGTGTCAGTTTGCAGCAACCTCGCTGGCGTGCAATCTCTTCCACCTTGAGCAACATTTTCTGGCTGATGCCCATGCCGCGGTATTGAGCGACGACCGCAACGTCGTGAATATTGACCAGCGGACGACAGGCAAAGGTTGAAAAACCCTCAAAGCAATTGACCAGCCCTACCGGCTCTCCGGAAATGAACGCCAACACACTGAAAGCGTAGGGACGTTTGGCCAGCTCGATAGCCAACTGCTGACGCGCATCGCTCGACAGCGGCCGACCTGTGCCCATGACATCCATCGAATATTCGTTCAGCACAAATCCAATTGCATCAGCGTGCACGGGATTCGTGTAACTCGCTTGCAGTACCAATACCTCGGGGGCTTCCATTTCCATCCTCGTCAATTCAATAAAAGTGATTCTGTAAAATCAGTCAAAGGGTAACTCTTTAAGGCCAGCACGTTATTTCAAGCCAGCTCTGTGACTAGAGCGTCTAGCCCGATTCTATCCTGCCTCGCTGCAAAATGTTCCAGCGCGCAGCGCGGATGTAGGAATTTTCTCGCCACGCCCACAGATTGACCGCCAGACGCACCCAGAAAAGGCGCGACGCACCGATCGGGCTCATGAGCGGCTCCACTCACCCGTTTTTTTCGATAAAAAAGAAACGCATGACCTCGATTGTCGAACGATCCGACGACCGGTCATGCGCCCTCGGGACTCGAATTTAACCCATAAAAAAGCGCAACGACTGCCGGGCTGGCCCTTGCAGCGTGCCAACAAGCGCGGCTTCAAAGCCCTTGCCAGACATTCGCGCAGAAAAAAGTCGAAACTTCTCCAAAACGCCCCGGTCAGGTGAATGGAGCATCTATGCTATTGGCTGACATCCGGTAATGGCGACATCACGCGGCTTTGTCACTACGCATGGTCCAAACGGGTATTGATCTTGCTTAGTGCACGTATGTGTACCCGGCCATAGGAAATGGCCAATAAAAATCAAGTGATGCACCAAGACTGTTTTAAGGGGAAAAATCGATGATTAGCGCCGCTGTCAAAACCCAGAAGGGAGAGAGTTTTAACCAGCCTGTCGGCGAGCTGACTCATCTGCCAGTCTTCTCTACCAAGAGCGTTCCTTTGCTGCAATTACCAACCTCGACAATTCAGCCTACGCCGACCATGTCTCAGGTCAGCAGACGCAAAGTGTTGTTCGTGACCTCGGAATTGGCCGACCTGGTGAAAACCGGTGGGCTGGGCGACGTATCCGCCGCATTGCCACGAGCAATGCGCCACCTGCATGACGTGCGGGTTCTTATTCCAGGTTATCCGCAGGTCATCAACAGCGGAAACCCGATCCATATCATCAGCCAGTTGGGCGGGCATGCTGCACTGCCACCTTGCAAGGTGGGTCGCATGGACATGAAAGATGGCCTTGTGATCTATGTGTTGATCTGCCCTGAGCTTTACGAGCGTGAAGGCACGCCTTACGCCGACAGTGATGGCCGCGACTGGTCCGATAACCATATTCGTTTTGCCCGTCTGGGGCTCGCGGCTGCCGAATTTGCGGCTGGCGAAGTGAAAAGCCAATGGTGCCCCGAGCTGGTCCATGCCCATGACTGGCCTGCCGGCCTGGCACCTGCCTACATGCGCTGGCGCGGGCAGTCCACGCCAAGCATCTTTACTATCCACAATCTGGCCTATCAGGGGACCGTGAGTACCGCTTCGAGTCGTGAACTGGGCATTCCAGATGAAGCGATCACCCCGGAAGGCATGGAGTTCTACGGCAAGCTGTCCTTCATCAAGGCAGGCATGGCCTTCGCGAGCCACATTACGACCGTGAGTGCCACCTATGCTCGGGAAATCACCACGCCAGAGTTTGGTTGCGGCCTGGAAGGTTTTCTGCAGAGCAAGGCTAACAAGGGTCAGCTCAGCGGCATCCCTAACGGAATCGACGAAAGCTGGGATGCAGCGACCGACGAACACCTGATCTGCCACTTCGCGCCCAACGAATGGACGCGCAAGGAAATCAACGCCGACTATGTGCGTGAGCTGTTTGAGCTGGATGCCTCGACCGGGCCCCTGTATGCAGTGGTTTCGCGCCTTGTGTATCAAAAAGGCCTGGACCTGACCATCGGGGTTGCCGAGCACATCGTCAACAACGGCGGACAAATCGCAATTATCGGTCGCGGCGAGCCCGAGGAAGAAGATGCCATGCGCGAGCTGGCCGCACGCTTCCCGGGGCGCATTGGTGTACGTATCGGCTTCAATGAAACCGACGCTCGACGCATGTTCGCCGGCAGTGATTTTCTGTTGATGCCATCGCGGTATGAACCCTGCGGTCTGAGCCAGATGTACGCGCAACGCTTCGGCTCCCTGCCTGTCGCACGCAACACCGGGGGCCTGGCGGACACAATCGAGGACGGCGTGACCGGCTTCCTGTTCAAAGAATCAACCATCGAAAGCTACACCGAAGCCCTGAACCGCACGTTTCAGGTATTCGCCCACCGTGAGCTGTTCAACGCCATGCGCTGCCGTGCAATGGCTGCTCCCTTCAACTGGCATCAGGCAGTAGAGCCCTACGCAGATCTCTACCGCGACCTGTTGAAGAAAAACGTGAGCATTTCCAGCAACTACTAGTTTAAGGATCAATGGATGCCACTGCGTACAGACGATAACTGGCGCCACGGCGCCGTCTTGCTAGACCCCGAACACACCCGGTTTGCCCTCTGGGCACCGGATGCCAACTACGTAAATGTCGAACTCCAGGATGGCCAGGGTGTTCAGTCACTGGCCATGCTGCCCCAGCCGGAAGGCTGGTTCGTCCTTGAGGCCCGCTGCGAAGCGGGCACTCGATACCGCTTCAAAATCGACCATGAACTGGAAGTGCCTGACCCCGCCTCCCGCGCGCAGGTCGACGATGTCCATTCTCAAAGCTTCGTAGTGGACCCTCTGGTCTATTCATGGCAAAACACCTCATGGCAAGGTCGGCCGTGGCATGAGGCGGTGATCTATGAGCTGCACGTAGGTGCGATGGGCGGCTATGCTGCGGTGGAAAAACACCTGCCGCGCCTTGCGCAAATGGGCATTACCGCGATCGAGCTGATGCCGCTTGCGCAGTTTCCCGGTGATCGCAACTGGGGCTACGACGGCGTTCTGCACTACGCCCCGCAATCTTCCTATGGCACACCGGAAGAGCTCAAGCACCTGATCGATACAGCTCACGGTCTTGGCCTGATGGTGATACTGGACGTGGTGTACAACCACTTCGGCCCGGACGGCAACTACCTGGGAAGTTACGCCAAGGAGTTTTTCCGCAGCGATCTGCATACCCCGTGGGGCGATGCCATTGATTTTCGCCGCCCGCAGGTGCGCGACTTCTTCGTCGACAATGCGCTGATGTGGCTGCTGGAATACCGCATCGACGGCTTGCGCATGGACGCTGTGCATGCCATTCGCGACGAAACGTTCCTGCCAGAATTCGCAACTCGCGTACGCGGCCAGATCGAGCCGGGCAGGCACGTGTGGCTGAACCTTGAGAACGAGTTCAACCAGGCCGGTCTTCTGGAGAAAGGCTTCGATGCACAATGGGACGACGACGGGCACAACACTTTGCACGTGCTGCTGACCGGTGAAACCGACGCCTATTATTCCGACTTCGCTCAGGAGCCTACGCAAAAGCTTGCGCGCCTGCTCAGCGAAGGGTTTGTCTATCAGGGCGAACAGACGCGGCATGGACACACGCGAGGAGAGCCCAGCGGCCACCTTGCGCCAACTGCCTTTGTATTGTTCCTGCAGAACCATGACCAGATCGGCAACCGCGCACTCGGTGAGCGTTTGCCGCAGCTGTGCACGCCTGCTGCGCTGAGGGCCGCAACCGCCCTGTTGCTGCTTTCGCCGATGATTCCGCTGATGTTCATGGGCGATGAGTGGGCGGCCAGCGAACCGTTTCTGTTCTTCACCAGCCACCATGGCGAACTGGCCGATGCGGTGCGCGAAGGACGTCGCAAGGAGTTCGCCGACTTTGCCGCATTCGCCGATCCGGAAAAGCGCGAGCACATTCCCGACCCGAACGACATCAAGACATTCGAGGCATCACGTCCGGCGTTTTCGGCAGTTGATCTGGAGACCGACAAAGGCTTGGATCACCGCAGCTGGGTCGACTTTTATACACAGTTGCTGGCTTTGCGGCACAAGGAAATCGTGCCACGCCTGCCCGGTGCACGCTTCCTGAAAACCGATATTCTCGGCGACAAGGCAGTCAGTGCACGCTGGGCGCTTGGCGATGGCAGCGAACTGCGTATCGACCTGAACCTGAGCGAACAGACTGTCGATGCTCCGCCGCAGCAAAATGCCCGGCAGATATTCTCCAGCGCCGCAAAATCGTCCGAACTTTCCCCGCAGGCCATCCTCAATCCTTACACGGCCATTGTCAGCCTGACAGCAAGTGATGTTCTGGAGGAACAGGATGAACAATGAGCAATTGGAGAGGCTTGCGACCGAGGCAGGGCTATCGGTGCATTGGGTCGATGCCAACGCTCGGCCGCAGACTGTCAGCCCTGATGTACTGCGCAAGGTTCTGGAAGCGCTGGGCTATCCGGCCGAAAACGGCGAGGCTATCGATGCCAGCCTGTTAAGCCTGCAAAACGCCAGCCACGGCAAAAGCGCCCCGCCGCTGCTGACGGTCGACGTGGACAGTAATCTGGATCTGTCCGAGTGGTTTGCGCCGCAAACGCCATTCACGCTGCACCTAGAAGACGGTTCATCGCTGGACGCCAGGCTAACCGCGTCCGGCGAACTTCCAGCGCTGGCACCGCCCGGCTATCAACAGTTGGAGATTGCCGGTCAACATCTGACCATCGCTGTCGCCCCTAAAACCTGTTTCAGCATGGCAATGGCCACCGATGCGCCGAAGCCACATGGCTGGGGTCTGACTGCTCAACTTTACAGCCTGCGCCGCGAGGGCGATGGCGGTTTTGGCGATACGGAAGCACTGGAGAAGGTTGTTCGCGCTGCCGGAGAGCGCGGTGCCGATGCGCTGGGCATCAGCCCGATCCATGCAATGTTCGCCAGTGATCCACACCGTTACAGCCCTTATTCGCCGTCCAGCCGACTGTTTCTAAATAGCCTGTATGCGTCGCCCGGTGCCATTCTGGGTGAACATGCATGGCGTCAGGCGATAGAAGACGCGCGCGTCGGCGACGGAATGAAGCAACTGGAAGCGCAGCAGTTGATTGACTGGCCTGCTGCTGCCCAAGCCAAGTGGAAAGCGCTGCACAAGCTGTACGAAGGGTTCAGTGCGGGTGATCACCCCTTGCACGAAGACTTCAACAGCTTCCGCCACAGCGGTGGCGAGGCCTTGGAGAACCACTGCCGCTTCGAAGCGCTGTGTGCCGAATCCGAAACGTTGAATATCGGCAACAATTGGCATGAATGGCCGGAAGAGTTCAAAGACCCTCGTAGTGACGCCGTCGCAGCATTTGCCGAAGCGCACAGCGAGCACATCAGTTTTCATGCATTCGCTCAATGGCTCATCGCCCGCGGCCTGGAGCGTGCGCAGTCTGCCGCACGCAGCAGTGGCATGCGCATCGGCCTGATCGCCGACCTGGCAGTGGGTGCCGATGGTGCCGGAAGTCAGGCCTGGAGTCGTCAGGACGAGTTGCTGTCGGCTCTGACTGTTGGCGCACCACCCGACATTCTCAATCGTGCCGGCCAGAGCTGGGGGATTTCCGCGTTTTCACCGGACGGCCTCAAGCGTAACGGTTTTCGCGCATTCATCGAGATGCTGCGGGCCAACTTCGCCCATGCCGGCGGGTTGCGTATCGACCATGTCATGGGCTTGCAGCGGCTATGGGTCATCCCTCAGGGGGCGCCTCCAAGCGAAGGCGCGTATCTGAATTTCCCGTTGGACGACATGCTTCGCCTGCTGAGTCTGGAATCCTGGCGGCACAAGGCGATTGTGCTCGGTGAAGACCTTGGAACTGTGCCTGAAGGTCTCAGCGACAAGCTCAGCGCTCGGGCGATTCTGGGCATGCGTGTGCTGCTCTTCGAACAGAACAACGGTCAGTTCAAGCCCATCCTTGACTGGTCGGACCAGGCACTGGCCACCACCAGTACCCACGATTTGCCGACACTGGCAGGCTGGCTCAGCGAGCTGGATATCGAGTGGAATGCCCAGCTGGGTCACATCGACGAGCAACATAAATCGCAATGGCGTGAAGAACGCGGGCGCGAATATGCAAGCCTGTGCCGAGCCTTGAGTCAGAACGTCGAAAGCCTGCCGTCCGACAGCGAAGAGCCTGAGCAGATCATCGACGCGAGCATTCGCTATCTGGGTCACACGCGCGCTCCACTGGTGCTGCTACCGATGGAAGATGCGCTGGGTGTCAAGGAGCAGGCCAACCTGCCCGGCACCATTGACAGCCACCCGAACTGGCGCAGACGCCTCCCCGGCGATGCGGCCTCCTTGCTTGATAACCCGAATGCTGCTCGACGACTGGAATTGCTCTCCCAATCCCGGCTGCAAGCTGCGGAGCGTGACCAATGACCCGTCCATTACAGCCTTTGCGCGCTACCCAGCGTTTACAATTTCATAAAGATTTCACGCTCGACGATGCGGTGCCGCTGGTGCCCTACTTCGCCAGTCTGGGGATCAGCCATGTCTATGCCTCGCCGCTGCTCAAGGCGCGTGCTGGCTCAATGCATGGTTACGACGTCGTCGACCCGACCGTCATCAACCCGGAACTGGGTGGCGAGCCTGCCCTGCTGCGTCTGGTATCGGCCTTGCGCGAACACGGCATGGGGCTGATCCTCGACATCGTCTCCAACCACATGGCCGTCGGTGGTGCAGACAATCCCTGGTGGCTGGACCTGCTCGAATGGGGTCGGCGCAGCCCGTATGCCGAGTTCTTCGACATTCAGTGGAATTCGCCGGATCCGTTGCTGGAAGGCCAGTTGCTGCTGCCGTTTCTGAGCAGCGATTACGGCACCGTCCTGCAGGCCGGAGAAATCCCGCTGCGCTTCAACGCCGAGCGCGGCATGTTTTATATCGAGCACTACCAGCATCATTTCCCGCATCATTTCCCGATCTGCCCGCTGACCTATGATTCATTGCTTCAGGCAGTCGAACACCCGCAATTGAAGGAAATGGGCCAGCGCTTCACTGCGCTTGCTCAATACCCGCAGGCCTACGAACGTGCACGTCAGGCCAGAACCGAGCTGGCCGAGCTGGCGAAAGATCCGCAGGTGCTCAAAGGCATCGAGCAGATCCTTGCGCACTTCGACTCCAGCAAGCCGGAAGGCTTTCAGCGTCTGCATCAGTTGCTGGAACGTCAGCACTATCGTCTGGCCAGCTGGCGTACTGCCGGTGATGACATCAATTGGCGGCGCTTCTTCGACATCAACGAGCTAGGTGGTTTGCGTGTCGAACGGCCGCAGGTATTTGAAGCCACCCACGGCAAGATATTCCAGCTGATTGCCGACGGCCTGGTTGACGGGTTGCGGATCGATCATATCGATGGGCTGGCCAACCCGCGCGGCTACGGCCGCAAGCTGCATCGCCGGGTAAAAAGCCTGCTCAAGCTGCGTCCTGCCGAGGCGCGCATTGATCATCTGCCTATTTTCGTCGAGAAAATACTGGGGCCGGATGAGCCGTTGCGTGAAGACTGGAGCGTGGACGGTACAACTGGCTACGAGTTCATGAATCAGGTCTCGCTGCTGCAACACGATCCCAAGGGCAAAGAGCCACTTGGAGAGCTGTGGAGTCGACTGACAGAACGTACCGCTGACTTCGATCAAGAAGTGCTGGTGGCCCGGGACCTGGTCCTGCACGGCACACTGGCGGGCGATTTCGAGAACGTCGCGCAGTCGTTGCTGCAAGTTGCACGCAGCGACCTGATGAGTCGTGACCTCACGCTGGGTGCAATTCGCCGTGCCCTGCTCGCGCTGATCGTCAATTTTCCGATTTATCGCACCTATATCTCGGTATGCGGCCGCTCGGCGCAGGACGACAAGTATTTCCAGCAGGCAATGGAAGGCGCTCGCACCACTTTGAACGAAGGCGACTGGCCAGTGCTGGATTATCTGGCACGCTGGCTGGGTGGCGAAGCGTGGCGCAAACTGCCACGCGGACCGTTGCGCAAGCTGTACAAGAATGCGTGTGTACGGTTCCAGCAACTGACCTCCCCGGTTGCCGCCAAGTCGGTTGAGGACACCTCGTTCTATCGCTCTGCAGTGCTGTTGTCGCGCAACGATGTAGGCTTTCATCCGCAGCATTTCAGTGCGCCGGTGGAAGACTTCCATCAGGTCTGCCTGGAGCGTCTGGAAAAATTCCCCGACAACTTGCTGACCACTGCAACGCACGATCACAAGCGTGGCGAGGACACACGTACACGCCTTGCGGTCCTGAGTGAATGTGCGCCGTGGTACGCCGAACAGGTAGAACGCTGGAGACAGCTGGCAGTGCCGCTTAAAGGCGAAGAACCGGCCATCAGTGCGGGTGACGAGCTGATGCTTTATCAGGCCTTGCTGGGCAGCTGGCCGCTGAGCCTGGAGGGCGAAGAAGCTCACCAGGAATACGCGAAGCGCATGGTGCAGTGGCAAGAGAAAGCCCTGCGCGAAGCCAAGCTGCAAAGCAGCTGGAGCGCGCCGAATCAGCCTTACGAAACGGCTTGCCGCGAATTTCTTGAACGTTTGCTGTTGGCTCCTGAAGCGCTGGCGTTGCGCCAGTCACTGAGTGCAACGGCCAATCGTATCGCGACCGCCGGGGCACTCAACAGTCTGGCGCAAACCTTGCTACGCTTGACCGTACCCGGTGTTCCCGATTTGTATCAGGGCACCGAGTTCTGGGATTTCAGCCTGGTGGATCCGGACAACCGGCGACCGGTTGATTATGCAGCCCGACAGAAAGCGCTGGCAGAAGATGCAAGCGCTTCCGACCTGCTCGATAACTGGCAGGATGGCCGCATCAAACAGGCGCTGATTGCGAAGGTTTTGAACCTGCGTGCCGAGCACCCAACGCTGTTCAGCGAGGGGCGTTATCAGCCTCTGGAAATAAAGGGTAGCCACGCCGGGCACGTGATGGCTTTTGCCCGGGAGACACAAGGAGTGCGCGCTATCATCGTAGTCCCACGCACAAGCAGTGAACTATTGGGTACTGCGCAAACTCCATTGATTAATGCTGCCAATTGGGGCGACACACGGATTATGCTTCCGTTTGCCGACTCTGGATCTGACTGGAAAGGACTCTTTTCCGACGGTGTCGCAACACACGTTCGGGAGATACCGCTCAGTGCAGCGCTTGAAAGATTTTCCGTCAATTTGCTTATTCAAACTATGTAATAGCTGGGAGTCTCAAGATGAGTGCCGACGAAAAAAGAATTCGCGATTTTGCTTACCAAATCTGGGAGTCCGAGGGTAAGCCCTCCGGACACGACGAGCGTCACTGGGAGATGGCGCGCAAGCTTGCAGAAGCAGAAGCCTTGGCACCTGACAAGTCCAGCGTGCGCAAGTCGAGCAAGCCCAAGCTGCCTGAAGTAGACAGAGCCAAGGCGCCTGCCAAGGGCGCGGCCAAGCCTGTGGCGAAGTCAGCACCAGCAGCAAAGCCAGCGGCCAAGCCCGCAGCTGAAGCCAAGCCAAAGCCAGCGGCCAAGGCGGCTCCCAAGCCTGCTCCCAAATCCAAGCCGGCTACCGCTGCGCCAACTGATGCCCCAGCCAAGCCTGCTGCCAAGAAGCCACGCAAACCGTCGAATTCTTGAAACTCTTCTGGCCGGGCGCCAGTCCATTGTTGCAGGTCGCACTCTGATCGGAGATGAGGCCTGCTACACCCCCATACTTTATCGTCAATATTGAAGCCTTCGTGGCTTCGATAGCGGCCTTGGCCGCTCAGAAAATCATTCGACGTCAGGAAGTCATCATGAATACGAAGTCCACTACAACGGCAGAAGATAATTCAGCCCCGCAAGACAATCCAGGCAGCACCCCGTCTCGCATTTGTGAAGGACTTCCCTTTCCTCTCGGCGCTAGCTGGGACGGCCTGGGTGTCAACTTTGCCCTGTTTTCGGCCAACGCCACCAAAGTAGAGTTGTGTCTGTTTGACTCGACCGGTGAAATCGAACTGGAACGCATCGAACTTCCGGAATACACCGATGAGACGTATCACGGCTACCTGCCCGATGCGCACCCGGGCCTGATCTATGGCTATCGCGTCTACGGCCCTTATGACCCTAAAAACGGTCATCGCTTCAACCACAACAAACTGTTGATCGACCCGTATGCCAAGCAACTGGTCGGCGAATTGAAGTGGTCTGAAGCATTGTTCGGTTACACCATTGGTCATCCTGACGGCGACCTGAGCTTCGATGAACGTGACAGCGCGCCCTTTGTACCGAAGAGCAAGGTGATCGACGAGGCTTACACCTGGGGCCGCGATCAGCGCGTCGGTACGCCTTGGGACAAGACCATTTTCTATGAAACCCACGTGCGCGGCATCACCATGCGCCACCCGGAAGTTGCCGAAGAGCTGCGCGGCACGTTTGCCGGTCTGGGATCAGCCCCCGTTGTCGACCACATCCGCAAGCTGGGTGTGACCTCCGTCGAGCTGCTGCCGATACACGCCTTCGTCAACGATCAGCATCTGCTGCAAAAAGGAATGACCAACTACTGGGGCTACAACAGTATTGCGTTCTTTGCGCCAGACCCGCGTTATCTGGCGAGTGGCAAGATTGCCGAGTTCAAGGAAATGGTTGCGCACCTGCATCATGCCGGGCTGGAGGTCATTCTTGATGTGGTCTACAACCACACGGCCGAAGGCAACGAGCTTGGCCCTACCCTGTCCATGCGCGGTATCGACAACGCCTCCTATTACAGGCTGATGCCGGACGACAAGCGTTATTACATCAATGACTCAGGCACCGGCAACACCCTCGACCTGAGCCACCCGTGCGTACTGCAGATGGTCACTGACTCCCTGCGTTACTGGGCTTCGGAAATGCATGTCGACGGGTTCCGCTTCGACCTGGCAACCATTCTGGGTCGCTACCACGATGGTTTCGACGAACGTCACAGCTTCCTGGTCGCCTGCCGTCAGGACCCGGTGCTGCGTCAGGTCAAACTGGTCGCCGAGCCTTGGGACTGTGGCCCAGGTGGCTATCAGGTCGGCGGTTTCCCGCCAGGCTGGATGGAGTGGAACGACAAGTTTCGTGACACCGTACGTGCCTTCTGGAAAGGCGACGAAGGCCAATTGGCAGACTTCGCGGCACGCATGACCGCCTCCGGCAACATGTTCAACCAGCGCGGTCGGCGTCCACAGGCGTCGGTGAACTTCATCACCGCGCACGATGGTTTCACGCTGCACGACCTGGTGTCGTACAACGACAAGCACAACGAAGCCAACGACGAAAACAACCAGGACGGCAGCAACAACAACCTGTCCTGGAACCACGGCGTCGAAGGCCCGACCGAAGACGCGGAAATCAACACCCTGCGTCTGCGTCAAATGCGTAACTTCTTCGCTACTTTGCTGCTGGCGCAAGGTACGCCGATGATCGTCGCCGGTGACGAGTTCGCCCGTACCCAGCACGGCAATAACAATGCCTACTGTCAGGACAGCGAAATTGGCTGGATCAACTGGGATCTGGACGAGGACGGCGCAGCATTGCTCAAGTTCGTGACCCGCGTGATCAAGCTGCGTCAGACCTACCCGATTCTGCGCCGCAGTCGCTTCCTGGTGGGCGATTACAACGAAGAAATCGGCGTCAAGGACGTAACCTGGCTCGCTCCGGATGGCAACGAGATGAGTGTCGAGCAATGGCACGATGCCAATGGCCGTTGCCTGGGCATGTTGATGGATGGCCGTGCACAGGAAACCGGTATCCGTCGTCCAGGTGCCGACGCTACGCTGCTGCTGGTCGTCAACGCGCACCACGACGGGGTCAACTTCACCCTGCCGGAAGTGCCTGAAGGCACCCATTATGAGTGCCTGATCGACACCAATCAGGATGATGCACGCAGCAAGGAGCACTTTGCGTTCGGTTCGCAATATACCGTCACGCCGCGCTCGCTGCTGCTGTTCGAACTGAAGCGCGAAGACCAGCAATGATTGATGCCTTGAGTGAGTTTCTCGACTGGCGCAAGCACGGTTATGCCGATACGCGTGCGCTGGGCGAGTGCTTGCAGGCATTGGTCAACGAAGGTCTTGATCAGCTACCCCTGCCTGCCAGCGGTCAGACACTTGAGCGCTGGCGG